>NZ_JAWMPX010000007.1:0-207143 GCF_033101155.1 Tropicimonas sp. TH_r6 | reverse complement strand
CGCCAGAAGCGGTCGTTGGCCCGGCATGCAGCATCATGTGCAAAGGGCGGACAATCGCCATTCGCTGCAATCTCCACGAATGCTCGGACAGTGGACCTTTGTTCCTTGATGCTCGCAACTTGAATAGGCCGGGACGTAAAAGGGGCCACATGAGGCCCCCTTTATTGTCATTCAACGATGACGCCTTCGAGATCAGCTGGCCATCGGCGCCTGGAACGCGGTGACATCGGGCAGGTCACCCGCATATTTCTCGACCTGGACCAGCGCGGTATGGGCCGTCGTGGCCTGACCGATCTTGGAACTGGGCACGTCACGGGTGAGCGTATTGGGCGATCCGTATTTGTCCAGCGTGCCAATTTCGCCTGGCTTTTCTGGATCATACCAAGCGCCTTCGCAGAGCCGCACCACGCCCGGCAGCAGGTCTTCGGTGACCACGGCACCGGCGAGCGCCTGTCCGCGATCATTGAAAACACGCACCACATCGCCATCGGCAATGCCGCGGGTCTCGGCGTCGGCTGCGCTGATCTCGATCGGTTCGCGCCCCTGCACAGCGTATTTCTCGCGCACATCCGCCGAGTTCATCTGGCTGTGGATGCGATATTCCGGGTGCGGGCTGACCATATGGAGCATCTCGCCGCTCGCATCGCTGCCTAGCCATTCGGTCGGAGCGATCCATTGCGCATGCCCGAAAATGCCCTCGTAGCCAAAACCCTCGACTTTTTTCGAGAACAGTTCGATCCGGCCTGACGGGGTTCCGAGAGACTCGATATCCGGATCCTCCCGGAAATCCGCATGCCGCACCCAGCTTCCGGCCTTGTCGGCAACCGGGAACTCATGGAAGCCGCCGCTCTCCCAGAACTCGGCAAAGGCGGGCATCGCCTCGCCAACCTTGTCGGCCTGATCGACGCAGGCATTATAGAAACCCTCGATCTCCGCCAGTTGTTCCTTGCGGTTGAATTTGGCTCCATAACCGAGTCGATCGGCCAGATCCGCAGCGATGTCGTAATCGTTGCGGGCCTCGCCCTGAGGCTCCACCACCTTGTGCATTGGCACGATGAACTGCCGCGAATAGTCGCCGCAGATCTCGATATCGTCGCGCTCGAAAGGCGTGGTTGCCGGCAGGACGATATCGGCGAAGCGCGCCGTTGTGGTCCACCAGGGTTCCTGGATCACCACCACTTCGGGCTTGCGCCAGGCTTCGATGAGCTTGTTGCGGTCCTGATGGTGGCTGAACGGGTTGCCGCCCGCCCACATGATCATCCGGATATCCGGATAGGTCATCTTCTTGCCGTTGAAGTCGATTTTCGCCCCCGGATTCATCAACATGTCGGCGATACGGGCGCAGGGGATGCGCGGCGGCATATCCGCGGGCGGCTCGCCACCCGACAGTCCCGGCAGGCCACCCCCCGTGGCGCGCGGCGCGCTGGTGGAGTTGTAGTGATACCCGACGGAGAAGCCGCCCCCCGGCAGGCCGATCTCGCCCAGCATGGAAGCGAGCGTGACCAGCATCCAGTAGGTCTGCTCCCCGTTTTCCGTGCGTTGCAGCGCCCAGCCACCCATGAGGAAGGTCCGCTTCTCGGCCATCTTGCGGGCGAGCGTCCGGATCGTCTCGGCATCGACCTCCGCGATTTCGGCGGCCCAGTCGGCATCCTTGGGCTGGCCGTCGCTTTCGCCGGTCAGGTAAGGCACGAACTGATCGAAGCCGACGGTGTATTCGTCGAGGAAGTCCTGGTCATGCAGCTCTTCGGTATAGAGCGTGTGGGCGACGCCAAGCATCATCGCGACATCTGATTGCGGCCGTGGGGCGATCCATTCGGCGTCGAGATATTTGGCGGTCTTGGTCTTCTTCGGATCGATGACGACGGTCTCGATGCCCTTCGCCTTGAAGGCCTCGAAGCCCTTGAGCGCCTGATGGTCCGGCGGGGCGAAACCGATCTTGAGGGTGACCATCGGATCGGCCCCCCAGATGACCAGCAATTCGGCGTTCTCGGCGACCCCCGGCCAAGCCGATTGCGGCGAGTAGACCTCGAGCCCGCCCATAACGTGAGGCATGATACCCTGGGCCGCGCCGGTGGAATAATCACCCAGCGGGGCGGAGAAGCCACCATGCAGGTTCATCAGGCGCACCAGCGAGGCACGCGGGTTGTGCAGGCGACCGGAGCTCTTCCAGCCCATGTTGCCGACATAGAAACTCGCGGGGCCGAAATCGTCCTTCACCCGCTTCATCTCGCGGGCGACGAGATCCAGCGCCTCGTCCCAACTCACGCGGACGAAGTCGCCGGTACCACGTTCGGAGGTGTCGCTCTCATGCCCGTTCTCAAGGAAACCCTTGCGGACCATCGGATATTCGATGCGGGCCTTGTCATGCACCATCGAGGGCGTCGATGCGATCATGTCCACATTCGGGAAGGGGTCCTTCTCGAAGGGAACGGCCGAGACGAATTTGCCGTCCTCGACCGTTGCACGCATGACCCCCCAATGCGCGGCTGTGATGATGCCATCGGGCGCCGCAGCGCCTGCGAATTTCGCTGTAAACGGCGTGCCGAGGGCGGCAAGTGCACCGGCGGCAGCGGTCGTGCCGAGAAACGTCCTGCGGGACAGGTTCAGTGGATTGGCATTCGCCATCAGATCTACCTCCTCAATCTGTGTCACCAGTCGGGAGTCGGGCGCGGCGGGTAAGCGCAAGGCATACGGGTCGTGTTGCCGGCTTCAGGACCGGAAGATCCATCTCACAGGATAGAGAGGCGCCCGAAGGCTGTCATTGTCAGAAATCCATAAAATACGCCCCTACGATGCGTCATTTTGACGTTTTGATGGCACACATATAGGGGCGTAGCGTCCCTCCCAAAGGAGAGATCGGTATGTCAAATTCAGGTTTTCGGGCATGGCTGACCCGGCCAGCCTCAATGGCCTGGAGCCTGATCGCGTTGATCTTCTTCGGTGCTGGCGTCCTGTTTTGGGGGGGCTTTCACACGGCGATGCATGTCACCGACAATATCGAGTTCTGCGTGTCCTGCCATTCGATGGCGCCGGCCTACGAGGAGTACAAGACCTCCAGCCATTACCAGAACGCCTCCGGTGTGAAGGCGATCTGCACGGACTGCCATGTGCCGGAGCCGTGGGACGAATATGTGATCGCCAAGGTCAAGGCCACGCGGGACCTCTGGGCTGAACTGCGCGGCACGATCGATACTCCGAAAAAGTTCGAGGACAAGCGTCTGGAGCTTGCGCAACGGGTCTGGCACGAGATGGAGAAGACCGACTCGCAGACCTGCCGCAACTGCCACGCATTCGATGACATGCTTGTGCCTGCGCAAGCGAAGGACGCGCAGAAGCAGCACCCCAAGGCAATGGACGAGGGCGATACCTGCATATCCTGCCACAAGGGGCTGGTGCACCAGATGCCCGATATGGGGTCGCTCGCCGAGGCGGCCTATGCCGAATTCGAGAAGACGATAGGTCAGATCCCGGACGGGACGGACATGGTTCATCCGCTGGAAACGCAGGCGTATTTCCTGGACGCGGCGGGTCAGACAGCTGCGGGAAAGGTACTCGCCGGCGCGCCGTTCGAACTGATCGGGACGGATGGCGAGATGGCCAATATTCGCCTCAACGGCTGGCGGCAGGATGACGTGGCCCGCGTGATGTATGCCGAGGCCGGCAAACGCATCCTGCTCGCCTCGCTCAAGGATGACGCGCAGGCCGCCGCGCGCGTTGCAGGGGATCCTGTCACCGTCACCGAGACCGGGCAGATCTGGACGCCGATCGTCCTCGAAGGATGGCTGCCCATGGCGGGCCTGACCGCCGAAACGGATGGCCTGTGGAGCTATGCCAATGCGCTCTACATCGCCAATTGCGCGCTCTGCCACGCGGCCCCGCATCTGGACGAGTTCGACGCCAACCAATGGTCCGGGCAGTTCAAGGGGATGGTGGATTCGAGCAATCTGCTGAAGGAGGAAGGGCGCCTTGTGCTGACCTATCTCCAGCTGCACGGATCGGATATGGGGGGGCATTGACCCCCGCAAATCCGTCGCGGATGCGACCAAAGCCAACGAAAATGGCAATCACACTCGTCTCTTCCCAGGAATGGCGAAAGCTTTCGTCGCAACGCGTGTCCTCCAAACGGTCCGGGAACTCTCTGTGCCAACCCTATTGTAGGATCAGAGGGTGAACCTACGCTCCGATTTGCGAGAAACGGAATCGGCTCTTGCGGAAATGGTTCGTTGTCTGCGCCTGACGTCACAACCTGCTTGGTGATCGATTTTTCTCCGCACTTCCAGAAAGCGCCCTCGAAGGCGGCGATCCACCCGTTCGTTCGGATCGCGGAATTCAAACCTGTGGGCTGTCTGCGGGCCATACCAGCGGCAGCAATGCCGAACGTACTGTAAACCGGGCGAATGTCCCGCCGCAGAGAAAGACGCTGTTCAGACGAAACGGGCGCTGCCGAGCAACTGGTGCTTGGAACCGGTCGGGTCAAAAATCCGGGCAAGAAATCGGAGAGCCACGCATACCGTCGGACATCGCGAAGCCTGAGTCACGGCCGGGCGGCGAGCCATACGAGGAAACCGATATAGACGAAAACGGTCATGTTCAGGATCGAGTCGACAACCAGGGCGCTCATTTGGTTGCCTCCCTTCCCAAGGATCGCAAGAGGCACAGAACCAGGATCGGAACGATGAAGACGAAGGCCATCGCCGAAAGAGCAATGATTGAGCGTACCAGCGAAATGTCTCCGACCAGCACCATGGCAAAGCCGAGCGCGCCAAGAATGGCGCCCCAGATCGTTCGAACGCGCGGCGTCGGGTTTTCATCTCCTCCGGTACCGATCATGGCAAGCGTGAACCCTGCGCTGACCACGCTCGTGACCACGAAAAGGAAGGCGGCGAGCACCGTGGCGGCTCGGGTCAATCCGCCGAGTGGGAAGCGCTCCAGCAGGGCAAAGGTTGTTGCATCAAGGTTCTGGTCGTTCACCACCGTGAGCGCCCCCTCCTGGCGCAGAGCGTCGAAGAACCCGATGCCGCCAAAGACACCGAACCAGAGGATCGAGAACAGGGTCGGCGCGACGATGACGCCCACGAGAAACTCGCGGATCGTGCGCCCGCGCGATATCCGGGCAATGAAGATGCCAACAAAGGGCGACCAGGCGAGCCACCAGATCATGTAGTTGAGGGTCCAACCCTGGAACCAATCGACAATGTCCCGGTCGAAGAACTCTGCCGTCGAGAAGCCGGCGGGCAGCACATAGAAGACATAACGGCCGAAACCCGAAACAATACCGTTCATGAGATAGGAGGTGGGGCCGAGAACCAGAAGGTAGACCATCAGTCCGATCGCGATCAGCATGGCCGCGTTGGAAAGCTTCGACATGCCCTCACCAAGATCGCGCCGGAGCGGGATGACGAAGCCGACACACATCGCAGCGAATACCGGGATGGTCAGGCTGCCGGGATTCTCGACACCGATCAGCCCGGCCAACCCGGTCTGGACCTGGAACACCCCCATCGCAAGCGACCCGGCAAGCCCAACTGCAATGGCGACGATCGACAGCAGATCGAACAGCCAGGCGAGAAACCGGGTCCAACGGACGTCCCCGTAAGCGTCGATCAGCGGCGCGCTCAACAGGAGCGTGCGGCCGCGTCGAAAAGCGAAATAGGCGACGATGAGCCCGACCACCCCGTAGATCGCCCAGGCATGAAATCCCCAGTTCAGGTATGTCACGAAGAGCGCGTAGCCGGCAGCCTCGGGATCCTCCATGGATTGGCGCAACTGTTCGAAATGGGTCAATGGCTCGGCGGCGCCATAGAACAGCAGGCCGACGCCCATGCCGGCGGCGAAGAGCATGGCAATCCAGGCAGATGTGGAGAATTCCGGCTCGGCGTCATCAGGACCGAGGCGAATTTTGCCGAACCGCGAGAAAGCCAGGAAGATGGCAACGAAAAGCAACCCGCTGGCTTCCAGCATGATGAACCAACCGCGACTGTCGAATTGTGTTTCCACCGCCGCTGCAGCCAGTTCTCCCATACCCTGTGGGTCCAGCAAGCCCCAAAGAGCAATGATTGCACTGATCGACAGGGACACGATCAGGAGGGCGTTTGGCGACTTATTTTTCATGGTCGCGACTCTCCCATTCCGGTTTTCATAGCGCGCATATTGGGGAGACTGAGCCGATCAGGCAAACGCGGAGATCCGCCAAGGTCGTCTTTCTCCTTTGCACCTGCAACACAGTTGATGTTTCCAGGCGTGTCGAGACAAGAAACACACGAAATTGCTCGCGGCGATAGTCTCACCTCCGGCATTCACGGCGACGGCGCTGAAAGCCGGCACAGGGCCGGTCATGACGGTCTGAAATGATGCTGCTCCTGCGAAAATCAACACTCTATTGACGTCCGGAATGCGCAGTCTCCGGGCGCTCCCTGCAGAGTGGTCAATGACCGCTCCGTCCGCCGACCCGTCTGTCGCCGCCAGCAGCCCGAAGGTTCGCTTTCTCCAATCCGGCGTCTCGGCCAGCCGACTGCTTTAGGGAGAACGGATCACCTGGATTGAAGCTGCGCTTGCGCTGAACAATAGATGTCCAAGCAACGGTGAAGGGCAAAAAAAGCCCGCCGCCATTACTCTTCTTCAAGTGTCCACCGTGCCGTCCGCTTCTCGAAAAACGCCCCGATCCCCTCGACGGCTTCCTCGCTCTCCCAACAGGACACAAGCGCGGCGATGGTCTCATCGATCACGTCGGCGTCGATACGCGGTCCAAGCTGGCGCAGCAGCGCCTTGGCCGCGCCGACCGCGCCGGGCGCAACCGAAAGATAGGGCGCCACTTCGGCCTCGACGGCAGCATCCAGTTCCCCGGCCGGAACCGCGCGCGCGAGCAGGTCCAGCCTGACCGCCTCCTCTGCCCCGAAGAGCCGAGCCGACATGAAGACCCGGCGCGCCTTGGCCTCTCCCATGCGCGCAGCGACATAGGGCCCGATGGTCGCCGGGATCAATCCGAGCCGTGTCTCCGTCAGGCCGAACCGCGCGGAGCTCACAGCAATGGCGACATCGCAGACCGAGATCAGCCCGACCCCGCCGCCAAATGCGTTGCCCTGCACCCGCCCGATCACCGGCTTGGGACAGGTATTGAGCGCCTGCAACATCTCCGCCAGCTTGCGCGCTTCCCGCGCCCGCGTCGCGCCATCGGCCGTCATCTGCGCCCGCATCCAGGTCAGGTCGCCCCCGGCGCAAAAGGACGCCCCCTCGCCCGCCAACACGACCACCCGAACCGCAGGATCCGCCCCGAGCTCTCTTGCGGCCTCGGTCAACGCCTCCAGCATCTGCGCCGACATCGCGTTATGTTTCTCCGGCCGCGCCAGCCAGAGCGTGGCGACCCCGCGCGAGTCCCGCTCGACCCGAATCGTTTCTGCGTTCATCGACATCGGTTTTCTCCGCTCATTCCAACTTTTCGTATACGCCGGCTCAATAGTTCAGTTTACCTCGAGACGGCGGGCAATCAGCGTGGAACCGCCGCCTCTTCGACGGTCGAAGCAGCGCCCGGTTCACCCGTCCGACCGCCGCATTGCCCGTGCCATGCTGGCAGCCTCCGCTACGATCATCGCGTCCAGCCCGGTCTCGTAGCCAAGCGCCCGCAAAAGGTCATTCACCGCTTCGGTGGCGACATTCCCTTCCGCCCCCGGCGCGTAAGGGCAGCCCCCCAACCCGCCGACCGCAGCATCGAAAACCCGCAGCCCACGCTCCAGCGCAACCTCGACATTTGCCAGCGCCCGGCCCGACGTGTCGTGAAAATGCCCCGCGAGCCGCGCCGCCGGCACCTCGTCCAGCAGTGCGCTCAACATCGCGTCGACCTGCTCCGGCCACGCCTGCCCGATCGTGTCGCCCAACGAGACCTCGTGGACCCCGAGCCGCGCCAGCCGCCCGGCCACAGCCGCCACCTGCCCTGGCGCCACCGGACCATCGAAGGGACAATCCACGACACAGGACAGGTAACCCCGCACCGGTAACCCCGCCGCGACCGCCCCCTCCAGGACCGGCACGATCCGTTCGAAACTCTCCTCCACCGAGCAGTTCAGATTGGCGCGGCTGAACCCTTCCGAAGCGCTGACAAAGACCGCAACCTCGTCGGCCCGGGCTGCTATCGCCCGCTCCAGCCCAATCGCATTCGGCACCAGCGCGGCATAGGACACACCTTCCGCGCGCACGATCCCGGCCAGCACCTCGGCCGAGTCGGCCATTTGAGGCACCCATTTCGGACTGACAAAACTTGCGACTTCGATGCGCCGAAACCCTGCCCCGCTCAGGCAATCGACCAGCGCAAGTTTTTCCGCCAACGGAATCACCCGCGCTTCATTCTGCAGCCCGTCGCGCGGCCCGACCTCGACGATCTCGACCCGTTCGGTCATGTTCCCTCCCAGCTCATCCTTGGGCCATGCTCCCACAAATCAACTGCCAGCGTCGCGACGCCCTCACCGCCCGAAATCCGCAACGCGGCCCCTCATCCCGAGACCGGCCTGTACTCTGTCTCCGACCTGTTTCACCCGAAATTCTCCATTTCGTACAAACCTCCGACAGCGCCGGGCGCCTCCGCCTCTGCACACCTCCAATCGGCACATGGAGCGCCTCGTGGAGGCTAAAAAAACGGCAACCACCCTGCCCTGCCCGCGCGCGAAGCGCGCCCGGCCCAACAGTCTGAAACGCGCGCCGCAGGCGCGGGCTGAAGACCGGCGGGAGGCCCCCGAGCAAGGGCGAGCACCGAACCAATGGGCAACTGCGCTTGCCGGCGCCGAGCTGATCATTGCAACTTGTCTCGCCGGATGTCCCGTTCCATTCGGGATTGCCAATGCCCTGCGAACTGCCCGCGCGGGTCCATGCCCGCCAAGTCCAGCCGCTCACGTCTCTGCCGCCTCCTCGACAAGGCGTATCAGGGGATCATGCGCCGCAACCTGCGAGCCCGGCGCCACCAGAACCACCTCGACAACCCCTTCCCGCTCCGCCATCAGCGCATGCTCCATCTTCATCGCTTCCAGAACCGCCAGCCGATCCCCTTTGCCGACAGCCTGTCCGGCCTCGACCAGAACCTCCCGCAACAACCCCGGCATCGGCGCCTCGACGATATTGCCCGTTCCCGCCGCGTCGCCTCCCCGCGCCAGCGGATCGGGCAGCGCGAACTCCCAGGGCTGGCCGGCAAAAACAACGACAGCCCCGGCCAGCCGTCGCGCCGGTCCCGGCTCCCGCGCCTCACCGATCAGCCAGCCGCCCGCACCGCGCCGACATTCCAGCACCTCACCTTCAACCTGCGCACGAACGCGCCCCGGTCCCCGAACCGCCAACCGGACCGCATATTGCTCCCCACCCCGCTCCAAAAGGACATCCCGTTCGAGCGACGCCCAGAGAGAGAACCCAGCGACCCCCTCGGCCGCATCATCCAACCCGCTCGCCGCCAGGGCCGCCCGAATGACCACGGCCGCCCCCGGCGCCGCCTCCGTGACCAACATGGACAGGTCGCGATCGATCAACCCGGTATCGACCCGTCCCGCAGCAAACTCCCCATGCCGCGACAGGGCTTCGAGAAAGGCGATATTGGTCACCGTCCCGCCGACTTCGGTCTGCTCCAGCGCCCGGCTCAGCCGCGCAAGGGCAACGGCCCGGCTCGGGCCATGGGTGACCACCTTGGCGATCATCGGGTCATACCAGGGGCTGATCTCGTCGCCCTCTCGCACGCCGCTGTCATTTCGCGCCAGATCCGAAAAGAGCAGATGCCCCAACCGCCCCGTCGCCGGCAGGAACCCGGCCGGGACATCCTCGGCATAGAGCCGGGCTTCAAAGGCATGGCCGTTGAGCGGGATCTCCGCCTGCGTCAGCGGCACAGGCTCGCCCGACGCCACGCGCAGCTGCCATTCGACCAGATCCTGCCCTGTCACCGCCTCTGTCACCGGGTGCTCGACCTGCAACCGCGTGTTCATCTCCATGAACCAGAACCCGTCCGACCGGAGCCCATCGGACCCATCGACGATGAACTCCACCGTCCCGGCCCCGACATAGCCGATCGCCTGCGCCGCGCGGACCGCCGCCGCCCCCATCGCCGCCCGCATCTCCGCCGTCATCCCCGGTGCCGGGGCTTCCTCGATCACCTTCTGGTGCCTGCGCTGCAGCGAACAATCCCGCTCATGAAGATGCACGGCCCCGCCATGCGCGTCGCCAAAGACCTGGATCTCGATATGGCGCGGCCGGGAGACGTATTTCTCCACCAGCACATCTGAATTGCCAAAGGCCGTCCGCGCCTCTGCCTGCGCCGAGGCCAGCGCCTCCCCGAAATCCTCCGCGTACTCGACACGCCGCATCCCCTTGCCGCCGCCGCCAGCAACCGCCTTGATCAACACCGGATACCCAATCCGCCCGGCCTCCGCTGCCAACAGCTCCGGCGATTGATCCGCGCCATGATAGCCCGGCACGACAGGCACGCCCGCCTCGGCCATCAAGCGCTTGGCCGCGTCCTTCAGGCCCATCTGCCGGATTGCCCGCGCGGACGGGCCAACGAAAACCAGCCCCGCCGCCTCGACCGCTTCGACAAATTCCGGATTCTCGGAGAGGAACCCATAGCCCGGATGCACGGCCTCCGCGCCGCTCGCCTGCGCCGCCGCGACGATCTTCGCCCCGTCCAGGTAGCTCTCTGCCGGCGCAGAGCCGCCCAGATGCACCGCCTCATCGGCCATCTCGACATGGAGCGCGCCGGCATCAGCGTCTGAATAGACGGCAACCGTCGAGATCCCCATCCCTCGCGCCGTCCGAATGATGCGACAGGCAATCTCGCCGCGATTGGCAATCAAGAGTTTTCGGATCATTTCGTCCCCCTCAAGCCGAAAAGCGTTTCGGAAGGCACACGGTCAACGGCCGGGCGTCCCTTTTTGTCTGTTGACCCCGCGAGCGACGCGCTGATGCACACCGGTTCACGGGCGTGGGCCCGCCGCACCAGCGCCGGCCCGGCTCCCGCTTGCGGTTTCGCCGCCAGGACCTCCACCGCACGCGGCCCCTGCGCTCCTGTCAAAACCTGCCTCACATCCGGAACACGCCGAAGCGCGTCTCCTCCACCGGCGCGTTCAACGCCGCCCGCAGGCTCAACCCCAACACGTCGCGCGACTTGCGCGGGTCGATCACCCCGTCATCCCAGAGCCGTGCCGAGGCGTAGAGCGGATGCGCCTGCCGCTCGAACATCTCCTGTGTCGGGTGCCGGAAGGCCGCCTCTTCCTCGGCGGACCATTCCCCGCCCGCCTTCTCGATCCCGGCCCGTTTTACCTGTGCCAGCACCCCTGCCGCCTGCGCGCCGCCCATGACCGAGATCCGGCTGTTCGGCCAGGTCCAGAGGAAGCGCGGCTGATAGGCGCGCCCGGCCATGCCGTAATTGCCGGCCCCGAAGGAGCCGCCCACCAGCATGGTGATCTTCGGCACGGAGGTCGTCGCCACCGCCGTCACCATCTTGGCGCCATGCCGCGCAATCCCCTCATTCTCGTATTTCTTCCCCACCATAAAGCCGGTGATATTCTGCAGGAAGACCAGCGGGATACGCCGCTGCGAGCAGAGCTCGATGAAATGCGCGCCTTTCTGCGCGGCCTCCGAAAAGAGCACGCCGTTATTGGCGATGATCCCGACCGGACAGCCATGAACATGTGCAAAGCCCGTCACCAGCGTCTCGCCGAACCGGGCCTTGAACTCGTCGAGCCGGGAGCCGTCCACAATCCGCGCGATCACCTCGCGAATGTCATAGGGCGTCGAAAGCGAGGATGGCACCACGCCGAGGATTTCCTCCGGGTCATAGGCCGGCGCCTCCGGGCTGGCCCAGTTGGCCGACACGTCCGGCACCGGTCCCAGAGAGCCGACCGCCTGCCGCGCCAGCGCCAGGGCATGGGCATCATCCTCGGCGAGGTAATCGGCCACGCCGGAAAGACGTGTATGCACGTCGCCGCCGCCCAGTTCCTCGGAGGTCACGACCTCGCCCGTCGCCGCCTTCACCAGTGGCGGGCCCGCAAGAAAGATCGTCCCCTGCTCCTTCACGATGATCGTCACATCCGACATCGCCGGCACGTAAGCCCCGCCTGCCGTGCAGGAGCCCATGACAACGGCGATTTGTGCAATCCCCTTCGCGCTCATCCGCGCCTGATTGTAGAAGATCCGCCCGAAGTGGTCCCGATCCGGAAAGACCTCGTCCTGTTGCGGCAGGTTCGCCCCGCCCGAGTCGACCAGATAGACGCAAGGAAGGCGGCATTCCTCAGCGATTTCCTGCGCCCGCAAATGCTTCTTCACCGTCATCGGGTAATAGGTGCCGCCCTTCACGGTCGCATCATTGCAGAGAACCATCACGTCGCGCCCGCCAACCCGGCCGATCCCGGCAACGACGCCCGCACAGGGCGCAGCACCCTCGTACATCCCATGCGCCGCCACGGCCCCAACCTCCAGAAAGGGCGATCCCGGATCGAGCAGGTTCGCCACCCGGTCGCGCGGCAACATCTTGCCCCGCTCCAGATGCCGCGCCCGTGCCCGTGCGCCGCCCCCCTCGGCCGCCAGTTCCGCCGCCGCGCGGATCTCCGCCAAGGCGGCCAGATGCGCCTCCCTGTTGGCGCGAAACTCCTCCGCGCCACTCGCAACCTGACTGGTCAGTTTCATCCTGTCTCCCCGCTCCTTGGAGCGTCCCGTTCGCATTCCCTGGCCGCTTGCCGCAGCCTCACTCCGGCGCCGTCTCCTCCGCCGGTCCTTCCAGCATCCGCCGATGCATCAGCCAGCGCATCCGGTAGGCATAGCGCGCGGCCCGGCTCACATCCGTCTGGAAGCTCGCATTGACCACCGCCGCCACCGCGCCGCCAACAATCGGCACGACCCGCGCGCCGCCGCGTCCGGCAAGGCTGAAGCCCAACTGGCGCGCGATCCGCTCGATCACGGTGTCGGTCACCCATTCGCCGCCCTTCTCCAGCACCAGCCGCCCCTCCGGGCTCGCCAGATAGGCGGCCATCTCCGCCAGCGTTGAAATCGTGTCCTCGCGCCCGCTCTCCGCGCTTGCCGTGGCCACCTGCAACACCATCAACCGGAAAGCGCGTTCCTCCTCGCTGTCGCCGTCAAACCCGAAGGTCGCCCCCGTCGCCCGGACATTCCGTGCGGCCAGCGCGATGGTGGTCGGGATATCCGCGCTCATCCCAGCGGCACCGAAGAACCCCGCCGCGCCCCCGGACGCCGCGTTCGACCCCACGGCCCAGCCCTGAACCCGCCGCGCCGCGCGCTCGCAGGCCTCCAGGTCCTCGACCGAATGCGCGGAGCCCTGCCCCGGAAGCCTGTAGCCCGCCGCCCGATCCGCCATCTCCAGCCCCTGACGCACCAGCGCGGCCGGCACGATCCGCGCCACAAGCCCGCCGATCGGCGCCGTCAGCCGTTCCGCCCCGCGCCCCAGGCGGGTCGGCTTGCGGTCCTCGAAACGCTGCTGCTTCTCCAGGGCCTCGCGCAGGATATCCGCCGCCAGATGCGGCCGCCTGTCTGGTACCCGGCTCATTCAGGACCTCCTTGCTCAGCGAAAGCTTCAGCGATCTGGCGCAACTCGCGCCGAATGATCTTGCCACTGATCGTCATCGGCAGGCTCTCCACGAAATGCACGACACGTGGGTATTCATGCGCCGCCAGCCGTCGTTTCACATGGGACTGCAATGCCTTGCGCGTCTCCTCTGAACCATCCCAACCGTCGCGCAGCATCACGAATGCCGTCACGACTTCCGTCCGTTTCGGATCGGGCGCACCGACCACACCCGCGCTGGCAACCGCAGGATGGGTCAGCAGGCAATCCTCGACCTCGCCCGGCCCGATCCGATAGCCCGAGGAAGTTATCACGTCATCGTCACGCCCCTTGAAGCGCAGGAAGTCACCCTCCCGGAAACCGCGATCTCCGGTCAGCATCCAATCCCCGCGGAACTTCTCCGCCGTCGCCTTCGGATTTTTCCAATATTCCAACATCATGGAGGCCGATCCTCGCCGGACCGCGATCTCTCCCTCGCCCTGGCAGGGCACCCCATCCGCCCCGATCACCTCGACCTCGTGGCCCGGAACCGCCTTGCCCATCGCCCCAGGCAGCGGCGCGAATAGCGCTCCGCAAGCGCTTACGATCATGTTGCACTCGGTCTGGCCATAGAACTCGTTGATCTCCAAGCCGAAAGCCCGCCGGCCCCAGTCCAGCATCTCTGCCCCAAGCGGCTCGCCCCCACTTGCAACGCTGCGCAGCCCCTTGATCTTCACCCCTGCCGCTTTCAGCGCCCGCAACGCCGTCGGCGGAAAAAACACGTTCCGAACAGAAGTTTGTCGGACAATCCTCACGCATTCATCGGCCGAGAATTTCGTCATCCGCGCGGCCACCACCGGCACCCCATGCCAGAGCCCGGGCATCAGCACATCGAAGAGCCCACCAATCCACGCCCAATCCGCCGGCGTCCAGAGAACATCGCCCGACAAGGGCATGAGATCATGCGAAATTTCGACGCCCGGAAGATGTCCGCGCAGAACACGATGGGCATGTAAGGCGCCTTTGGGCCCGCCCGTCGTCCCGGAGGTATAGATCAGGATGGCGGGGTCTTCGGCCTCCGTTTCGCACGTCTGAAAAGCCGGCCCTTCCGGGCTGATTTCCTCGGCCACCAGCAAGGACCGGCCCGCCATCGCCTCGGCAAACTCCGCGCTGCCCAACCGCTCCGCCCCGTCCGGATCAGTCACGATCAACGCAGCCTCGGCATCGCCGAGCCGCATCGCCAGCGCTTCCGGCCCGAACAATGTGAAAAGCGGGATCGATATCGCCCCGACCTTCCAGACAGCAATATGGGCCGCCGCCGTCCAGGGCGATTGCGAGCGAAAGATCCCGATCCTGTCCCCGGGGCCGATCCCCTTCAGGACAAGCGAATGTGCCAGCGCATCCGCCATGGCGCGCAATTCTCCAAATCGCGTGATACGGTTTCCCGCCTCCAGCGGTTCGATTAGCGCCACGCGTTCCGGATCCGCCTCGGCCCAGCGATCACAGACCTCCGACGCCATGTTCAGTCGCGCCGGAATCTCCCAGTCACGCCCCGCCTGCAGGGCCGGATATGTCGGGCGCGACATCACCACCGGGTCCACGCGGGCGCAGCCCGCGCCACCGCGCGAGGATCTTCGATCCCGCGCAATCCCCCCACGCCGCCAGGCGCACCATATGTCCGGCGCGCAGCCCTCACGGGATCAGGAACCGCGGATCGAGCTGGGCAGCGAGCGACCGCAGCTTGGCAAGGCGCAGCGCCTGCGCGCGGTAGCCGCAGGAGACCAGCATCGTCTCGGGGACGTCATCGCAGAGTGTCACCGCCCCGGCGTCAATATCGACAAGGATCTCCGTGTAGCGCTCCTTCGCGAACTCCGGCACTCCCTCCAGCTCGGAAGGCATCCGTTCCAACAACCCCACCGCGCGTTGCTCCAGAGCTTCTGCCATTGCCGCCTCGCAGCCTAGCACATCCGCCCCGCAGACCGTGCGCGCGTCGTTGAAACAGGTGACGGTGGTGTTGGCGACGTCCCGCCCGGTCGCGCTCTCGACGAGACAGGCATCCATCGTCGCAAGCTCCGCCGGCCCAAGCCCCTCGGCCACAAGCGGTGCCGCGCCCAGCAAAAGCAGCGCTCCCGCGCGCAAGAGATCAGTTATAGCCATGTTCCAGCCGTATCTCCAGGATGAGCGCCTGCCGCGCGGTTTCATACATCAGGCAGCTGAGCGTTGCCGGACCGCCGCCTGTACCGCCGCCCCATTTGGCTCGCTCGTAATCGCAGGAAGCGTCGCGAAACGGGATCCAGACCCGCTGCATCGCCCGCAGCGCCTCCGACAGCGAGGGCGCGGAGGAGCCGATCTCGGCCATCTCCGTATCGATGGCCTTGTCCTTCGCCATGACCTGCCCGTAAGCCACGTTCAGCCTCCCATCCCAATAGGACAGCTCCTGATCGAAACAATATCCCATCCCGACCGTCGTGTAGCCGGCGGAATTCGACTCCATGCAGGCGTTGGCCGAGGCCCCGACACAAGCTTCACGGGCGGGCAGGTCCGCAGCTCCGTCGAGGCAGGCTTCCGTGGCCATGGCGGAGAAGTCCGGCAGGTCCTGCGCCAATCCGGGTCCCGCCACCAGAAAACAGAGACTACCACAGAATATCAGTATGTTACGGATCATAGTTCAGGGTTCTCCTTGATCTGAAGCACTTCCCGGCTCAGGAAGTGACTGATGGCCGAGCGGATCGCGACGAGCAGGCCAAGAAAGAGCAGGTCCCCGAGATCGAGGCTGAGTGCGGTGTGCATGATGTCGGAGACGATGAAGACCGTCAGGCCGGCCAGCACATAGCGCGCCAGTTCGATCCGCTCCGCATTCACGATCCGCGCCCGCACCGGCTTGTCCAGCTTGGTCTCGGCCCGCAGGAACCCCACAAGAAATCGCAGGACACCGATCATCATGATAAAGATCGCCAATATATCGATCCACGCCGCCAGGTGCTCCAGGAAAAACGTGATCCCCGGATAGTCGGTATGAAGGAGGCTCGGTGTGCCCTCCCAGAATCGCCCGGATGTCTCCACGGCTTACCCCATTGTCTGCATCATCTCCCGACCGATGAGCATCCGTCGAATCTCGGACGTGCCGGCACCGATCTCCATGAGTTTTGCATCGCGAAAGAGACGACTGACAGCGGAATCGTTCATGAACCCCGCCCCGCCCATCGCCTGCACCGCCTGATGCGCCTGGGTCATCGCCGCTTCGGAGGAATAAAGCACGCAGGCCGCCGCGTCCTGTCGGGTGACCTCGCCCCGGTCACAGGATTTCGCCACTTCGTAGACATAGGCCCGCGCCGTGTTCATTGCCGTGTACATGTCGGCCATCTTGGCCTGCATGAGCTGGAAGCTCCCGATCGGCTGACCGAACTGCTGGCGATCCCGCATATAGGGCATGATTTCGTCGAGGCAGGCCGCCATGATGCCGGTGCCGATCCCCGCCAGCACCACGCGCTCATAGTCGAGCCCGCTCATCAACACGCGCACCCCGCGCCCCTCCTCGCCCAACACATTCTCGAAAGGCACTTCGACATCCTCGAAGACCAGTTCGGCCGTGTTCGAGCCGCGCATCCCGAGCTTGTCGAAATGCTTCGAGGTTGAAAACCCGGCCATGGACTTCTCGACGATGAAGGCGGTGATCCCCTTCGCGCCCGCCTCAGGGTCAGTCTTGGCATAGACGACAAGCGTGTCCGCATCCGGTCCGTTGGTGATCCAGAACTTGGTGCCGTTGAGCAGGTAATAGCCGTTGCGTTTCTCGCCGCGCAGTTTCATCGAGACCACATCCGAGCCGGCCCCCGCCTCCGACATCGCAAGCGCGCCAACGGTTTCTCCCGAGATCAGCCCGGGGAGGTATTTGCGCTTCTGTTCGTCCGAGCCGTTGAGCTTGATCTGGTTGACGCAGAGATTGGAATGCGCGCCATAGGACAGCGAAACCGAGGCCGAGGCGCGCGCGATCTCCTCCACGGCGATGGTATGGGCAAGATAGGACATGCCGGCGCCGCCATGTTCTTCCGGCACGGTGACGCCGAGCAGCCCAAGCTCGCCCATCTCGCGCCAGAGGTCCGCCGGGAACTCATTGCCGGAATCGATCTCGGCCGCGAGCGGCTTGATCCGGTCCTGCGCCCAGCGGTGCACCATGTCCCGCAGGGCAGCCGCTTCCTCGCCAATATCGAAATTCATCACAGACATGAACATGACAACAGGGCCTCCCCTCCCCGTTATTTGAACAAGTGTTCAAATACGTTGCATGGATGCGCGCGCCGGTCAATCGCGGATTTTCGGCAAGACCCGGACGAGCCGCTGGTGCAGAGCGCTGTAGGGCACGGACTCAAAGCCGAAGGCCGCCGTGCCAGCACCTCCTGTTTGTTGCCCGGAGAACGGCAACTCCGTTCGCTTCCCCCTGTTCAGCTTTCCGCCGAAACCCTGTAGAGAGAATCCGTCGATCAGCACCGGAGCCCTGACATGTCGATGAATCACATACGTCCCTGGCGGAATATCGAGCGCCGCCCGAGCCGGCAGATCTCGGTCGGGTCGGTCAAGGTCGGGGGCGACGCGCCGATCTCGGTGCAGACGATGACCAACACCATCACCACCGATATCCCCGCGACCATCGCGCAGGTTCAGGCCGCTGCCGATGCCGGCGCCGACATCGTCCGCGTTTCGGCACCGGACGAGGCCAGCGCTCGTGCGCTCAAGGAGATCGTGGCCGAGAGCCCTGTGCCCATCGTCGCCGACATCCATTTTCACTACAAACGCGCCATCGAGGCCGCCGAATCCGGCGCTGCCTGCCTGCGGATCAACCCGGGCAATATCGGCGACGAGAGCCGGGTGAAGGAAGTGATCGCCGCCGCGCGGGACCATGGCTGCTCGATCCGCATCGGCGTCAATGCCGGTAGCCTGGAGAAACACCTGCTCGACAAATATGGCGAACCCTGCCCCGACGCGATGGTCGAGAGCGGGCTGGACCATATCCGCATCCTGCAGGACCACGATTTCCACGAGTTCAAGATCTCCGTGAAGGCGTCGGACGTGTTCATGGCCGCGGCCGCCTACCAGCAACTCGCAGACGCCACCGACGCTCCGATCCATCTCGGCATCACCGAAGCCGGCGGGTTGATGTCCGGCACGGTGAAATCGGCCATCGGGATGGGGCAGCTCCTCTGGATGGGGATCGGCGACACGCTGCGCGTCAGCCTCTCGGCCGATCCGGTCGAAGAGGTGAAGATGGGCTTCGAGATCCTGAAATCGCTCGGCCTGCGCCATCGCGGCGTCAACATCATCTCCTGCCCCTCCTGCGCGCGACAGGGCTTCGACGTGATCAAGACGGTCGAAGCGCTGGAGAAGCGGCTCGAACATGTGAAGACTCCGATGAGCCTGTCGATCATCGGGTGCGTTGTGAACGGCCCGGGCGAGGCGCTGATGACGGATGTCGGCTTTACCGGGGGTGGTGCCGGCAGCGGCATGGTCTATCTCGCGGGACAGCAGAGCCACAAACTGTCCAATGATCAGATGATCGACCATATTGTCGAACAGGTCGAAGCAAAGGCGGCGGAAATCGAAGCGGCAACGAAAGCCGAGGCCGCCGAATAGCAGCCTGGGCACCCGCATCTGTCGTGAAAGGCGCGGGCGGACGGCCCGCCCGGGCTACTCCGCCGGGAAGGCCACTCCCGTGCTCCGCGCCGGACGCCGCCACAATCCCCAGAGACCGAACCAGATGAAACCGATCTGGATCAGGAAAGCGCCGAGATTGAAAGCACCAACCAGGCTGAGAAGGACAAGGCAGGCGGCGATGATCTTGGAGACTGCATAGGCGGTCCCGTTGCCGCAGGCGCGGTCGCATTGCACGAGGGCGAAGCCGCCGACGTAAATGAACGACCCGATCACACCGGAGATTTGAAGGACAATCGGCAAGTGGTCCGAAATGGGCACGAAATCGAGCATCGAAACGATCCAATAGCTATTGATCCGGCTGGCGCCGGCGAAAACAAAACCCCGACACGCGGCCGGGAAGAGAATGAATCCGAACGGGCGGCGCGAAAAAACAGTGCCAGTCCGGTGAGTGCCGGCCGAAACGGCCAGTCGTTCCCAAATCGCGGGGAAATGCGACCCCCGCTGCCGTCAGTTGAATGCCCTCCGGATGGACCAGACGGCAGAGCCGGAACTGTCAAAATGCTCAATTCCTGCCCCGCTGTCATACATCAAAAGGTCGCGCGAGGCACGTCTGGAAAACCGGACTTTCCAAAACGGGTTTCACAGACCCGCTCAGGGACCTAGACCCAGCCCGCCGGCAGCGCACCATTGGCCGGCAATTCCAGCCGGAAGCGCGGCCCGCCCGGCGCCTGGCGTTCGAAGCCGAGTGCATCATAGATCTCCTGGGCGCGGGAATTGTCAGCATGGGTCGAGACGGTGAGCCGTCCGCATTCCTGCCGCCGCGCCTCGGCCACGGTCGCGGCCACGAGATGCCGTCCGATTCCGGCGCCACGATAGGCGGGCTCGACGAAAAGATGGTGCAAATCCATGATCCGCAGGCCGAAATGAAGATGCGGCAACGGGCAGAGCAAGGCGTAGCCCGCCAACGCGCCCTGCCGCTCGGCCAACAGCGCCTGGGAACAGGCTGTCGGGCCAAAGAGGTCCCGCTCCAGCGTGCGCAGCGAAGCGGTGGCGCGGTCGCCGTGATGGGCGGCAAGGGCCGCAATCATCTCCAGCAGGCGCGGGGCGTCCCGCCGGGTGGCTCCGCGAATCCGCGAAATCGGCGCGCCGGATTCAATCTCTGTCATGTGCATGTCTCAAGCTCCTGTCATTGGCGAACCGCCACGAGAAGCTGTGTGAGAAACAAGAAAGCCGCCCGTGGCGGCCTTCGGTCTGGGTGAATCCGTCCGGCCGCTCCTATATGGAACGCGGCCAATAAAATCGGGAGGCGGAGTCACGGGTCATGGCGGCGTGATGCGCCAATCGCTGCGCGACGTCAAGATACGATTTGCCCGATTGGAAAGCCCGGCGCGGCTGTGGCAGGGTCGAGGAGCGCACGAATCCGGGGGGCAAATGCGTCTTTCATCCGTGATCCTGGCCATCGGCCTGCTGCTGGCCCTGGCGGCCTACCTGCTGCGGGACCTGCCACCGCCAGACCAAATCCGTTTCGCCGCCGGCGGGCGGGATGGCGGCTACTGGAACATTGCCGAGCAATACCAGGAGATCCTGGCGCGGGACGGGATCACGGTGGAAATTGTCGAGACAGCCGGCTCGGTGGAGAATCTCGGGTTGCTCGCGACGGATGACGTTGATGTCGGCCTGTTGCAGGGCGGCATTCCCGCCGAGGGCCTGCCAATCAACGCACTCGGAACGGTGCTGGTCGAACCAATCTTGGTCTTTGTCAATAAGAACAGCAGCGTGCCGGCCAATCCCAGCCTCTGGGACGGCTTGAGGATCGCGCGTGGGGGGGCGGGCTCGGGCACACGCGTGGCCGTGGACGAACTGCTGACCAGACTCGGCGTGGCCGACCGAAACGAGCTTTCCGATCTTGGTGGCGAGGCGGCAGGAACGGCGCTGCTGGCCGGTGCGCTGGACGTGGCGATCTTCGTGGCGCCCGTGGGCGCCGAGTATCTCAAACCGCTCTATGCCTCCGAAACTGTCGACCTGCTGCGGCTCAGTCATACCGACGCGATCTCGCTTCGCCTTCCGTTCAGCCGCGTCGCCACGATCCCGTCGGGGGCGATCTCGCTTGGCCCCGTCATCCCCCGTGCGGCCATGCCGACGGTGACGCTGCTGGCGCGGCTGGTGGCCGTCGAGGACTTGCACCCGGCAATTGTCGACCGCCTCGTGCTGGCGGCGCGCGAGATCCATGGCGAGAACGGGATTTTTGCACAGCAGGGCCAGTTCCCTACCACCGAAGCCGTTGACATGCCGATCGACGCCGGCGCGCTCAAGCTCCTGATCGAGGGACAGAGCGCTTTTCATGACTGGCTGCCCTACTGGATCGCGGCCCAGATCCGGCGGGTGCTGCTGATCCTGCTGCCGCTCATCTTCCTGGTGATCCCGGCTTTCCAGGTGCTCCCGGTACTCTATCGCTGGACGATGCATCGTCGGGTCTGGCGCCACTACGCCGAGATCCGGAAGATCGAACTGGACCTCACGGAGGAGCTTGACGCAGAGGCGTTGCGGGGGCTGGAAAAGCGGCTCGCAAGGATCGATCGCCAGCTTGCCACGATGCGCTTGCCGCCGCCCTTCCGCAGCGGGGCCTATGATGCGCGGCTGCATATCGAGCTGGTGCGGCGCCGGATCTCGGAGTTTCTGGGGACAGACGCGGTCTAAGAGTGTTTGCCTGTGCTTCGGGAGCCGGGTGGGTGCCAGACCGTGCGCGCACGCGGCGCTAACCTCCACAGGTCGCGCATTGCGCCAGCCAGATCCGAAATGGACCGGAGTGATGCGCGCTGATGGAAAAGCGCCAGACCGCAGGAGCGGCCTGGCGCTCGCCCGGCGCCTTCGGCTCGTTACCGGGCGAAGCGGCGCTCCCCCCAGGGCCCCGCCAAGCATTCCCGGACACGTCTCCGAAGACGCTGTCTCAATAGGGTCCGCCTAGTTCCCGACCGCTTCCTGTGCGATCCCGGCCAGCAGCTCCTGCACCTGTTGCATCGGTCCATCGGGATAGACACGGTGGCCGACCTGGACTGTGCCGCCCGCATCCGTGACAAAGATGTTGTAGGGGCAATGGACGATATTCATCGGGTCCGCCTCCATCACCGCCCGCGAGACCTTTGCCGAGCAGAAGAGGAAGATATCGGCGGCGTCAAAGATCTTCACATCGGAGCCGACATCCGCGCCAGTGCGGTTGAGCATCTCGCCAGTATGGCTGACATAGTCGATCACCAGCCCCTGCCCGACAATCGCGCTCTCAACGGCGAAGGTCGCATCGTCAAAATCGCCGTCAAAGTCATAAAGTACGGCCTCCTCGGCGGCGGCAGGCAGCGCAACGGCTATCGCGGCAGCGGCAAGAATAGTCTTCATGATTGGGTCCTCCCCGATGGGTCTGTTTTGGGTCACGGGGGCGACGCACCGCCCCCGCCTGTCTTTTCGCCCGGTCGATCAGCCGAACATGTCGGCCGTGATCCCTGAATACCAGCCAACGGATTCCTCAAAGGTCGTCTTGCGCAGCTCCGCATCTTCGCCCGTCTGGGAGATGAACCCGTCCACCTTGGCGATTTTCTCCTCGGTCGCCTCATAGGTCGCGCCGACCTTGACGCCATTCTCCGTCGAGATCAGCGACCAGCAGGTATTGGTGAACTTGGCCGGGAAAACCTTGGAGCCGGTCAGCGCGCCCCGGATCGCCATCGCGGCGACCTTGGCCTGGCTATTGGCGGCAAAGCCCGATTTCGGCATGTCGCCCTGGTTGGTGGCATCCCCGAGAACGTGGATATTCTCGTCGATCCGGCTCTGCATCGTCGCCGGGACGACCGGCGCCCAGTTGCCCTCGGTCACGCCCGCCATCTCGCAGATCTTGCCGGCCTTCTGCGCCGGGATCACGTTGCAGACATCGACCTTGTTGACGTCACCATCGATATCAACCGTCATCTCTGCCGGGTTGACCGTGACATTCCCGCCGCCGAAATCGGGACCGAGCCGCTCGACCATGCCACCGTAATGCGCCTCCCAGCCTTCCTCGAACAGCGCCTGCTTGGAGAATTTCTCCTTCGGGTCGGCGATGAGGATCTTGGCGGTCGGATTCACCTCCGAGAGCTTATGCGCGATCATCGAGATCCGCTCATAGGGGCCCGGCGGGCAGCGGAACGGGTTCGGCGGCGCGACCATGCAGAACAGGCCGCCCTCGGGCATGGCTTCGAGCTGCTTTTTCAGCAGTTCGGTCTGCGAGCCGCCCTTGTAGGCATGGGGCATGGCGTTCTGCGACGTGACATCCCAGCCGGGAACCGCGCCGTCGACGAAATCGATGCCGGGCGCGAGGACGAGCCGGTCATAAGGCAGCTTGGCGCCGCCGGAGAGCGAGACCTCTTTCGCGTCACGGTCGATGCCGGTGGCGAATTCATGGATGACATTGATGCCATAGTCGGAGGCAAGCTTGCCATAGCTGTGGCCGATGGAGGCGAGGTCGCGGAAGCCGGCGATATAGAGATTGGAGAAGAAGCAGGTGTAATAGGTCCGGGTCGGCTCGACCAGAGTGACATCGATGCCGCCCTTGCTGTCCTTGGCCAGGTAGCGGGCGAGGGTCGCGCCCCCTGCCCCGCCGCCGATCACGACGACCTTCGGCTTGCCGTGATTGTCGCCCCAGACCGTGGGCGCGGCAAGCGAAGCCGTCAGCGCGGCGGAACTGCCAAGAAACAGGCGTCTGTTGAGTTTCATAATCGTGTCCTCCCTTGCATTGTTCCGGCTCGATAGCCGGCAGGCTTAGCCCGTTATCCGGGTCTTATTCTTGGCCGAGCGCCTTGAAATAGGAGGCGACGGCGGCGATCTCTTCGTTGTTGAGCCGGCCGGCCATCATCTGCATGACCGGGTGCTCACGGACCTTTTCCTTGTAAGCATGCATGGCGATGACGAAGTCCTCTTCCGGCCAGCCGGTGACCGAGGGGATGCCATCCGTCTCGCCATCGGCGCGGTGGCAGGTCAGGCATTCCGACGAAAGATATTCGCCATATTCCGGGTCACCGACAATGGAGAGGATCTCCGGATCGACGCTGTGATCGGTGCCGATGGCGGTTGGCGCGGCTTCGGGGATGTCCTGCGGATTGTCCGAGTTCTCGCGCAGCCAGGCGAGCACATCGGCGCGCTCCTGGGGATCCTTGATGCCCCTGAAGGTCATCTTGGTGCCTTTGAGGAAACTGCGTGGGTCGGTGATATAGGCGTCGAGCTGGTCAAGATCCCAGACACGCCCTTCCCCGCCCGCAGCCTTCATCGCCTTGGAATAGCGATAGCCCTCGGCCGCGCCAAAGACCCGTCCGAAGATGAAATTGAGATTGGGCCCGACCTTGTTGGACGCATTCGGGCCGATGCGATGGCAGGTCCGGCACTGTTTCCAGAACTCCGCGCCCCGCTCCACATCACCAAATTCGCTTGCCCCGACAGGTATCGGAGCAAGCAGGATCGCGGCCAGCGCCGCGAGATATCGCGGCGCGTCCATTACGGATGAGCCTTCAGGAAGGCGATGATCGCGGCAGTATCGGCCTCCTTCTTGAGGCCGGCAAAGGCCATCTTATTGCCCTTGAGGAATTTTTTCGGCGCTTCGAGATAGGCCGCGAGGGTTTCCTCATCCCAGACCATGCCGCCGCTGCCGGCTTCGACCATGACCTTGGAATATTTGAAGTCCGCGCCGGTGCCGGCCGAGCGGCCGATCACGCCGTTGAGGATCGGGCCAACCTTGTTCTTGGCGCCCTCTCCGACCTGGTGACAGGCCTTGCACTTCTTGAAGACCTTCTCGCCGGCGGCGACCAGTTCGGGATCGACGGCCTCCTCTGCGGGGGCTGCCTCCTCGGCGGCTGCAGGGGCCTCGGCTGGCGCTGCGTCAGCAGGCGCAGCGGCGGCAACTTCCGTCGCTTCCGCCGCCGGAGCTTCCTCGGCAGCGGCCTCCTCGTCGCCTTCCTCTACCGGGATTGGATCCTTGAACAGCACATGCTTGGTGATCTCGACCGTTTCCTTGCAATTCTCCATGCAAGGCTCCTGGCTGAAGAGCGGCAGCTCGGTCTCGGCCCGGTCGTCGATGATGAATCCGCCGGCATTGGGCATCTCGACATCGAGGAAAGTCTCCTTCGACAGCACGAAATCATCGTCCACGAGATCGTTCGAATAGAGCATATAGGCCACGATGGCATAGACATCGTCATCCGACATGGTCTGCGCGGCGCCGAAGGGCATGGAGCGGCGGACATAGTCGAACGCCGTCGAGAGATAGGGCCAGTAAGAACCGACCGTCTTCAGCGGGTCCTCGTGATCGAGCGTGTCCATGCCGCCGGCCAGCTTGGGCCAGTTGTCGACGCCCTCTGCGAAATCGCCATGGCAGACGGCGCAATTGTCGGCAAAGACCTCCTCGCCGGTCCAGACATCGCCCTCGCCCTCGGGCAGGCCGGTACCGTCGGGCAGGATGTCGATATTCCAGGCGGCGACCTCCTCGGGCAGCGCCGGACGGCCAAGGCCAAACTTGCCCATCGGCGCGGCGGTGTCGTCGCCGGCCATCGTGTCAGTGTCGCCAGCGCCGTCCAGCGTATCGGTGGCACCGTCCACGGCGGCGGCGGTCACGGCCGCGGCCGTGGCGGCTTCGGCGACAGGCGCCTCTTCGGTCTCCATCGTGCCGGAATCGGCCAGTTCGGTGGCGTCCTCGGCAGGGTCCGCAGCCTCCGCGACCTCTTCTGCGGCCTCTTCCGCGACAGGCTCTGCCACGCTCTCAGCGCTCGCCGTGTCGTGTTGGGCAGCGGCCATTTCGGCGTCATGCGCGGCCATTTCCGCCTTGTGGGCGGCGCGTTCTGACAGGCCAACCGACAGCGCGATGGCGGAAACGCCGACCACGCTCACAAGGGCCAGTTGATTAGGAAATTTCGACATTTTCGGCCTCCCCGTTCGCATTGACCCACCAGGTCTGGATGCCGTTATTATGATAGATCGAGTTCAGCCCGCGCACCTCGCGCAGCTGGTCCTTGGTCGGCTGGATATAGCCGGTCTCGTCGCGGGCACGGCTTTGCAGGAGCATCTCCTCGCCGGTCCAGTCGATATCGAGATAGAAGCGCGTCATTGCCTTGGACTGCCCCGGAGCGCCGAGACGCGCCTTCTGCCAGGTCTTGCCGCCATCGATGGTCACGTCGACCCCGGTGATCGCGCCGCGACCGGACCAGGCCAGACCGGTGATCACAAGCGGACCGGACCCATGCTTGATCGGCGCTTGCGGGCTGGGCGCGGTGATGACGGATTTGGCGTCCATCTCCCAGGTCCATTTCCGCGACGTGCCGTCTTCCAGCGTGTCGGTGTATTTCGAGGTCTCCTCGCGGCTCTCCACAGCGACTTCCGTCACCTCGAAGCGGCGCAGCCACTTGACCCACATATTGCCCTCCCAGCCGGGCACGACGAGGCGGGCCGGGTAGCCATGTTCCATCCGCAGCGCCTCGCCATTGGCCTTGAAAGCGACGAGACAATCGTCCAGCGCTTTTTCGATCGGGATCGAGCGGCCATTGGAGGAGGCATCCGCGCCCTCGACATAGACCCACTTGCCCTCGGGCTTGACACCGGCCTCGTTCAGCAGCGTGCGCAGGCTGACGCCCGAATATTCCATGTTGTGGATCATGCCATGGGTGAACTGGGCGCCGTTGAGCTGGGCGCCGGCCCATTCCATGCCCGAGTTCGCGGCGCATTCGCAGAAATAGATGCGGTTTTCGCGCGGGAAACGCTCCAGATCCTCATAGGTGAAGACCAGTTCCTGATCGACCAACCCGTTGATCATCAGCCGGAAATCTTCCTTGCGCAGCTCGATGGCGCCGGAATGGTGACGCTCGAAAGCGCAGCCCTGAGGCGTGATCGTGCCGTCCAGCGCGTGGATCGGCGTGAAGTTGATCGAGGAGATCGTGTCGGCGGTCAGCCATTCCACATTGCGACGCACGACGTCGCTCTCGAACTCGATCGGCAGCCCGTAGGGCGAGGCGTCGACACCGGCGCCAGTGGAGCTGGCCCAATCCTGCATTTCGGTGATCAGCGGGTCTGGCCCGGCGGCCTTGGCGGTGGCGGCAGCCACGGCACCGGCTCCGGCGGCGGCGGCCCCGGTCAGGAACTGGCGACGCGAGGCGCCATTGCCCTTTTGCTTGGTGGTCATCGGAGATGTCCCTCCCTTGGTGTCATGAAGGCCGCCGGGCGGTCCCGACGGCGCGTGTCTGTGTTCAGGTTCCGGTGACTTTCACGGATGTGTTTTGCGAGGTGCTGACCGTGCCGAGCGCTTTGATGTGGTTTTCGACCACGTCCCAGATCTGCGGCCCTTCGGTGGCCTCGTTCACGCTCGCCCAGCCCGCGACAATATAGGTCTTGGCGGGGTCGATCTGCTCGCCGGTCTTGAGCAACGTCATGTTGGAGATCCGCGACCCTTGCGGCTTGGAGACGTCGATGTCGTAGCCCATGCCGCCGATGCGGACCATGTCCCCGCCCTGCTGGTAATAGGGGTCGGTGTTGAACAGGTTGTCGGCCACGTCTTCCAGGATCACATGGATGAATTCGCCGGTCATTTCCGAGCGATACGCCTT
Organism: Tropicimonas sp. TH_r6; assembly: GCF_033101155.1. Lineage (NCBI taxonomy): Bacteria > Pseudomonadati > Pseudomonadota > Alphaproteobacteria > Rhodobacterales > Roseobacteraceae > Tropicimonas > Tropicimonas sp. TH_r6. The sequence goes on along the minus strand of NZ_JAWMPX010000007.1, from coordinate 179,378 downwards.
GCCATAGGTCATCGAAGTGACGTTCCAGATATCCTCTCGGGTGATGTCCTGCCCCGGCAGGATCGACGGCCCCCAGCGGACGCCCGGGCTCATGGCGATATCCGCCTCGCGCTCGGAGATCAGCGCGTCGCAGATCACGTCATCCCAGGTGCCGTTGAAATTGCCGCGCCGATAGAGGACCGACTCCATGTCGAGCTGGCCGATCACTTCGGTGAGCTTGTCGAGATAAGGTTCGCGCTGCTCGTCGATGAGCTGGGTCATCTCGGCGTCGGGCTCGATCACGTCGGAGAAGATCGGGATCAGCTTGTGCTTGAAGCCCATCATCTTGCCGTCGCGCACGTCCAGGTCGACGCGGGAGACGAACTTGCCGTTGGAGCCGGAGGCGATGATGATCGTCTCGCCAACCAGCACCGGCTCGGGCACGGCGTCATGAGTGTGGCCGGAGAGGATCACGTCGATCCCCTGCACGCGGGAGGCCATCTTCTTGTCCACGTCGAAGCCATTATGGCTGAGCACGACGATCAGCTCGGCGCCCTCGGCGCGGGCTTCGTCGACCTGCTCCTGCATGCGCTCGTCGCGGATGCCAAAGGAGTATTCGGGGAACATCCAGCCCGGATTGGCGATGGGCATATAGGGGAAGGCCTGCCCGATCACGGCGACCTTAGTGCCGCCGCGCTCGAACATCTTGTAGCTCTCGAAATTCTCCGAGGGCTCTTCCCATTCCTTGTCGAAGATATTCTGGCCAAGCGCCGCGAAGGGCAGATCCTCGAGGATCTCGTGCACCCGGTCCGAGCCCAGCGTGAACTCCCAGTGGAAAGTCATCGCGTCCGGGGCCAGCTTGTTCATCACGTTGACCATGTCCTGGCCTGCGGTCTGATAGCAGGTATAGGAGCCGTGCCATGTGTCGCCGCCATCGAGCAGCAGCGCATCGGGGCGCGCCGCGCGGATGGAGTTGACGACAGTGGCGACGCGGTCGAGCCCGCCAACCTTGCCATATTCCGCACCCAAGGCAGCGAAGTCATTATAGGTCAGCGCATAAGCGGAGGGGGAGCCGTCCTCGATGCCGTACATCTTGCGATAGTCGGCGCCGGTCACATGCGGAATCTGGCCGTTCGCGTCGCCCACGCCGATATTGATCTCAGGCTCGCGGAAATAGATCGGCTTGAGCTGGGCATGGATGTCGGTGACATGGATCAGCGTCACATTGCCGAACGTGTCGAAGTCCAGAAGCTGGTCCTGCGTCAGCGTCTGCTGCGCGGCCAGCCTTGCCCAGTTGCCGAAGCCCGAGCCGCCCACGATGGAAGCCGCGGCCATCGAAACCTGCAGAAAATCACGACGCGAGATCATGCGTATCCGTCCTCTGTTACCGCCAACATATGCGGTTTATTGAATGAATCTACTCACAGAAAACCCCGCAAGGCCAAAGCCTTGCGGGGCATACTTCACTTAGTTACGAACGGACGGGCCTTCGACAGACAGACCGTTGCCGCGGGATGCAACATAGAGTTCAAGCGCCACGAATTCGGGGCTGCCCGGCGCGTAGGTCTCGGCGCGGGTGTCGCGCACGCAGCCCTTGAAGCGGGCATGGACCGAGTTCAGCTTGGCATTCTTCAGCCGGTAGGCCGGGAACCCGTTGGTATGACCCTGGCTGAGATGGTCGGCGCGGATCATGTTACCGTAATTGTCCTCGTGACAATTGGCGCAGGACAACTCGAGCTGGCCGGTGCGGGTGTAGTAGAGCTCCTTGCCCTCCTCCCAGGTCGCTTCGGCCGGGCCATCAACGGCCACGCTCATCGGCATGCCGCGCGAGACCGACGAGATCAGCGCCACCATGTTGGTGATGTCCGCTCCGTCGTATTTCCACGCCTCCGCGCCCATGCGCTCGGTGCGGCAGCCATTGATCGCCATTTCCAGCGTCCAGACGGCTTCGGCGGCGTCGTTCCACTTGGGATAGACCGTGCGGACGCCGACCATGGTTTCCTCAGCACTCTCATGGCAATCCGCGCAGGACTTGCCTTCCGAGCCCTCGGCCATCGCCCAGGAGTCCATCGCCGCCTCGACACCGAGCATGCCCGGGTTGTCGAAATCGTCCATCTCCAGCTGCTGTGTCTCGTCGGAGCGGAAATGCCATCCCGAAATCAGCTCGCTGAGCCCGTCGATATACTCTGGCGCATCCGTCTTGGTCACGATCTCGATCTCCTCATTGATCGTGAGCGTGTCGTCATCGGCATCGGCCGCGGCGAAACCGGCGGAAAGGGCAAGCGCGCCAGCCAGCGCCGTCATTGCCTTGAATTTCATCTCGTGTCCTCCCTGTGGGTGAGCCCGCCCCGGTCGTTCGGTTGCCGGAACGGGCAGTCCTTCAGCGCCCCAAAGGAGCGAGATCAGCCGATCGCGATCTGCTTGGCGGTCTCGTAGACATCGCCGTCATCATCATACCAGGTGAACTTGAATTCCCCGGCTTCCGGTACCATCGAGTCGAATTCGACATACGGGTTGGTCGAGATCGCCGGCTCCATCGTCACGTCGATGACCGACTTGCCGTTGAACTCGCAGGTAAAGCGATTGATGATCGAGCGCGGGATCAGGTTGCCGTCCTTGCCCTTGCGCTGACCGGATTCCATCTTGTGCGAAATCAGGGTCTTGATCGTGATCGTATCGCCAGCGGCTGCCTTTTTCGGGACTTTCACGCGGGGCTTAACACCATCTGCCATAGTCTTGTCTCCTGAATCTGATGCTTAGCCGCCGCAGCCGCCAATGGTGACCTTCACGGTCGAGGACGCCTTGACGAAAGAGCCGTCGGCCATCTTGGCGATGGCAAGCACGTCCTGCGTGCCGGCGAGGCGAATGCGGGTCGAAGCGGCCTGGGAGGCCGCCATCTCGCCGAACTTGAACTCGGCCACACCCGGGGTCGGGTTGCCGGAGGCCAGCACGAGGATCGCAACTGCGCCCGGCGCATCGACCCCGATCGGAACCGTGTTGCCGTTCTCGGCGATCTCTGGAGCGGTGAGCGTCAGACCACCCTCGCCTGCTTCTGCACCACCGGTAAAGGCGGCAATGCTATCCTCGACGGCGGCGTTCACGCGGAAGGGCATGAAGCCCATCGCGGCGGCGCCAAGGCCGAGGGCCAGCGTCTCGCGTCGTGAGAAATTCATCTCTCTCTCCTTGGTTTCCGGACCCGTCACCGGGTCCGATTGCGTTGTTATTCTTCCTTCAGCGTCACGAGGAACGCGACGAGGTCCTCGATCTGCTGCGCGCTCAGAAGCGGCGTGATCTCTTCGGGAGCGATGCTCTTGCCCGTGTAGGCATTGCCCGGACGGGTGAAGCCATCGACCTTGTAGAAGGCCGGCATAATCGTGCCGTCATAGGTCTTCTTGGCATTGGCGACGATGCCGCGAATCTCGGCTTCGCTCCAACGATCGGCCACGCCGTCAAGCGAGGGGCCGACATTGCCCGGGAACGGCACATCGCTGAGCGCCGTCACCTCGTGGCAGGAGACACAATTGCCGATGGACTTGGAGCCGAAGGCAGCGGCCCCTTCCTCCGCGCTGCCGGGCTGACCAGACAGCGAGGCGGCCACGGCGCCATATTCGTCATAGGCGACATCGCCCGGCGCGACGGCCTCGGCATGGGCCATTGGCACAAGAATGAATGCGGCAAGAGCCGCGGAAATAGCACGTTTCATATGTCCTCCCGTAGCGACGCATTCGCGTTGGCTGCGATGTTCCTCCGTCCGCTCGGCATACCGTAGCGCACGGATTTCCGCGAAGGCAACAACAAATTCATCTATCTGAATTCTGATTGCGCATCAGGATAGTTACGATGGCGGCGCATCACCGTTTCAAATGTTGCGCCGTACCGCCAAAAACATCCCAAAAGCGCTATTAACCAGCGCGTTCAGCGATCTTTCGAGCGTGATATCGCTGAAACTCGGCGTCCTCGCCATCGCTCTCATAGAGCTTCTCACGCACCCAAGTGAGCATGTCCAGCGTGGTGCCGGCCTTGAAGGCGCCGGGCATGATGGCAACCGCCGCCTGAGTCGCGGCCGCCCCCTCGGGCACTTTTTCGCCCAGGAAGAGAATCGACGGGGTGAACATGATTCCCCATTTCCGCGCCATCTGCTTCTCGGTTCGGGTATCGCCGTCGAAATCGGTCACCTCGGTATCGCCGTAGAGATTCATCTGCACGACGAAGAAATTCTCCTCGAGATAGGCCGCGATCTCGGGGCGCACGAAGACTTCTTCGTGCATCTGTTTGCAATAGATGCAGCCACGCTGTTCGAAGATCAGCATCAGCCGTTTGCCTTCCGCATTGGCCTCCTCGAGATCCTCGGCCAGATCCTTGAACGTGTCGCGCATCCAGTCGGCCTTGTGCAGCCCGTCCTCGCCGATCTCCGCGACCGCCAGCGGTGCGGCCAGACACAGCGCGATCAGCGCGCCCAGAACCTTCTTCAACATGTCTTCCTCCCCAGTACTGCGCCCGCAGGCCCCTCTTGGCCCACGGGCCTGAAATCCGGCGCCCCGTCCCGCGCCCGTCCGCGATCAGCCGCCCTTGTAGCCCTCGCGGCGAACCCATTCGAGCATGTCCAGCGTCTGCTTGGCCGAGACTGCGCCCGGGATGACCGCGACCACGCCCTGCGACAGGGTCCCACCCGCGGGCACCTGCGTGTCGACGAACAGGATCGTCGGGGTCAGCAATATCCCCCATTTTCGCGAGATCTGGCGCTCGCTGCGCCGGTCGCCGTCGAAATCGGTGACCGGCTTGTCGCCTTTGAAATTGATCTGCACGACATAGTAGTTTTCGTTGAGATAGCGCGCGATCTTCGGGCGCGAGAACACCTTCTCATGCATCCGCGTGCAATAGAGGCAGCCCCGCTGTTCGAAGATCAGCATCAACCGCTTGCCCTCCGCGTTTGCGGCAGCAAGGTCGGCGGCAAGATCCATCGAGGTCTCCCGGATCCAGGGCGCATCATGCAACCCGTCCGCGCCAACCTCCGCGTAACCAGGCGCTACCGCCAGGAACAGTGCCGCCACAGCGGCCAGAATACGCATTCCCATGTCTTTTCTCTCCAAACCTTCGCCCGGGCGTCGGCTCAGCCGATCGTGGGCATGAATTTCAACATCCACTCGGCAACAAGGTTAACCGAGTCCGTGCCGATCAACAGCCCAAACAACACAAGGAGCACACCCATAGCCTTCTCGACCATCGGCAGGTGCTTTCGAAACCCCTTCATCCAACGCATGAAGGGACCGATGAAAAAGGCCGCGAGCACGAAGGGGGCGGTCATGCCGATGCCATAGACCAGCAGCATCCCGACGCCTTGCCCGATCCCACCGCCATCCATCGCCACTGTCATGAGAATCGCGGCCAGTACCGGCCCGACACAGGGCGTCCAGCCAAAGGCGAAGGCGAGCCCGATCACATAGGCGCCCAGGACCGAGACATTGGAGGTATCCCCCGCCTCGGCGCGGAATTGTCGATAGAGAAAGCCGATCCGGATCACGCCGAGAAAATGCAGCCCCATGGCGATGATGATCGCCGCCGCGACGAAGCGCAGGATATCCATGGACTGTCCGATCAACTGCCCGAAGGCCGAGGCCGACGCGCCAAGCGCCATGAATATCGTAAGAATTCCGGCCGAGAAGAAGATCGACGAGATCACCGCGCGCCGGCGTATATCGGGCGGAACCTCGCCCTCCGCCGTGATCTGGTTCATCCCCGTTCCGGCCATATAGGACAGGTAGAAGGGTACGATTGGCAGGATACAGGGCGACAGAAACGACAACAGCCCGGCCAAAGCGGCCCCCGCCCAACTGATTTCGGGCATTGTGCCCTCCCCTTGTCCTATTCACACATTCAGATTATGTTGGGGGAAGCGCGACAGTCAATCGGACGAGTATGCCTTCCATTGCAAGAAATCTGCGCCCGGCCTTGGCCGGGATCGCCTTCGGCCTGTTTTGCGGGCCGGCCTTGGCCGTGGAGCTCGTGATGGTGGAACAGGCGGGATGCCACTACTGCGCCCGCTGGAATGCAGAGATCGGCCCGATCTACCCGAAGACCGAGGAAGGCGCCTATGCGCCCCTGCGTCGCGTGGAACTAGGCGGCGACGAGATGGAAAAGCTCTCGCTGACACGTCGGGTGAGTTTCACCCCGACATTCGTGCTCGTTGATGGGGTGGGCGCGGAACTGGGTCGTCTGGAAGGATATCCGGGCGAGGACTTTTTCTGGGGCCTGCTGGACCGCATGCTCCGGGACTTGACCGATTACGGTGTGCCGTCCTGAGAACGGCTGCCGGGATCGGATTCGAGGGGAGATCGCTGAGGGTGCGGTGCGTTGCGCAGCGGCCTCATTCAGGGCCTTTTCGGCCGAAAATCTGGGGTTTTGCTTGCAAGCGGCCCCTCTGGATGCGACGGGCGCGTCGTGAATGCTATGGATGTATTATGGAAGACCTGACAGCGCAGGAGTTCGAGACGATACTCCCGGTCATCGACGACGGGACATCGCAAGAAGAGATCGACCGGATCGTGACCAAGGCCACCCAGGCCAGCAATTTCCTCAAGGCGATCAGCCATGAGGGACGGCTGATGATCCTCTGCCACCTCGTTTCCGGCGAAAAGTCGGTGACCGAGCTGGAGCGGCTCCTCTCCGCGCGCCAGGCTGCTGTGAGCCAGCAGCTCTCGCGGCTGCGGCTCGAAGGGTTGGTCACGCCGCGCCGTGATGGCAAGACGATCTACTACTCCTTGACCGACGAACGGCCGCGCAAGATACTCGAAGTCGTTTACGAGCTGTTCTGCAAGGACAGCGACGCCTGCTGAGCCGGTAGAGACGCGCGACACGCGCATCCCCCGGGCCAGCCAGCTTGGGGAGGGCTGCGCATGGGCGAGCTTGTGGGAGACGCCACGCTCGTGGCCATACTTGGGTTCATCGGCGGGTTGGGGCTTGGGCTCGCGGCTCGCTTCGGGCGTTTCTGCACCCTCGGCGCCATTGAGGACGCGCTTTATGGCGGCTCCGATATCCGCCTGCGCATGTGGGCCATCGCCATCGGAATCGCCGTGCTCGGCGCCTTCGGCCTCGCGGGCAGCGGGCTGCTTGATCTCTCCGACAGTTTCTATCTCAACAATGGCTGGAACCCGGTCGCTCATATCCTCGGCGGGCTGGTCTTCGGCTATGGCATGGCGCTGGCCGGCAATTGCGGCTACGGCGTGCTCGCCCGCGTCGGCGGCGGCGATCTGCGCGCCTTCGTCATCGTGCTGGTCATGGCCATCGCCGCCTATTCGGTGATCTCCGGCCCCTTCGCCGCCTTGCGTGTCCGGCTCTTCCCGGACGGGCTTCTCGGCACGGACGCCCCAGCCGGCTTTGCCCACCTGCTCGCCAGCGCCACCGGCCTCTCCCCAATCCATCTCGGCCTCGCCATCGGCGCGCTCATCCTCGCCGCCGCCCTCGCACCTGCCCGGATGCGCGCCGAGCCTGACGCGGTTTTCTGGGCCTGCATCGTCGGCGCCTCCATCGCCGCTGGCTGGGCCGCCACTGCATTTGTCGCCGAACGGTCTTTCGACGCAGTCCCCGTCGAGAGCCACACCTTCTCGGCGCCACTCGGCGACACCGTCCTTTACGCAATGCTCGCCTCCGGCATGGAGCTGAATTTCGGCGTCGGCTCGGTCGCCGGCGTGCTCTGCGGCGCCTGTATCGGCTCGCTCCGGCGCGGGCATTTCCGCTGGGAGGCCTGCGAGGATCCGCGCGAGCTACGGCGCCAGATCGCCGGCGCGGTGCTGATGGGGTTCGGCGGCGCCATCGCCATTGGCTGCTCCGTCGGTCAGGGCCTCTCGGCCTTTTCCCTGCTCGCCTTCTCCGCGCCCCTGACCCTTGGCGCCATCATGCTCGGCGCCTGGCTCGGCCTGCGCCAGTTGATACAAGGCTTTGCGACGCTCTGAACCCTGGCGCCGGAGGCCCGGACGAGCCTTTCCGCCGCATGGAACCCTGCCCCCCCGTCCGCCGCGCCCACCGAACAGGAAGACGGCCCCGGAAAGGCCCTTCCCATGTGTTGCCTCTCGCGGTGCGGTCGCCAATATGCTAACCGCGCTGAAGGAGGCTCGCCATGGACGGTTTCACACGCTTCGCGCTCTATTATGCTCCCCCCGATGGCCCCCTCGCCGATTTCGGCGCGAGCTGGCTCGGCTGGAACCCGCGCTCTGGCCGCAAGATGGCACATCCCGCCCTGCCCGGCCTGCCGATGCCGATTGCCGAAATCACCCGGGAACCGCGCAAATACGGTTTTCATGGCACGCTCAAACCGCCCTTCCGGCTCAAACCCGGCTTCGACGTGTCCGAATTGCACAACGCCACCGAAGCGCTCGCCGCGACGCTGCCGCCCGTTCTGCTTGACGGGCTGAAGCTGTCGAAACTCGACTCCTTCCTTGCGCTCCTCCCCGAAGGCGACACCACGCAGATCGCCCTGCTCGCAGCCCGCGTGCTCGAGGCGCTGGACGGGTTCCGCGCCGCTCCCGAGGAAACCGAGCTGGAGCAACGCCGCGCCGCAGGCCTCTCCCCGCGTCAGGAGGTACTGCTCCAGCAATGGGGCCATCCCTACGTGATGGAAGAGTTCCGCTTCCACCTGACACTGTCGGGCAAACTGTCCCCAACCGAGGCCGACGCCGTTGCTGGTCACCTGCGCCCGGTCATCCAGCCGCTCCTGCCGCGGCCCTTCCGCATCCGCGAAATCTGTCTCTTCGGCGAAGGTCAGGACGGTCGTTTTCACCACTTGCATCGCTACACCCTCTCCGGCTGAATCGCCCGCACCATTTGCGCCACAATCGGGTATGTGGCCGAGAGGTTTGGCTGATCCGCGCAAGATCTTCTTCGAGTTTTAGGTAATTTGGCGTGGATCTCGCCTATGCCGGGAGCGTTCCCCGGAGGCCCCGATCCGTCGCGCCGCAGATTGTGCGTCGGACCGATCTGCCGTGACAGGTCGTCTGGCGTCTTCCTTGAACGCCCCAACCCGGCCTGCGAAACACCCATATCATACTGTAATTTATAATATTTTCCTCGCTTCGGATTTAGACGCCGCCTTCGCCCCGGCATGTGCCGCACCGACCGCGTGCTTTGCATCGGAACCCGTCGCCAGCCTGCCCGGGCTGGATTTCCGTGGGACGGAAGGCGGGTAGCCCGCCCCTCGTGTGCTGACATCACGACCGACTGGGCCAACACGCCGCAACCTCCGTGAGCGGAAATGTAAGTTTTTTGACTCTTCTTCGTCATGACGCCGCCCAAATTCGCTGCGAAATCCCAGACCAACGACGAATAAGGAGACTCTCATGGAATGGATTGCACAGATTACGATTGGTGACCTGATCCTGTCTTTCATGGCATGCTGCCTCATCCACGAGATGCTTATTGCGGTCCTGCCCGACGAGGTTGCCGGCCCCGGCGGCTGGTTGATCGACACCGGCACCGATGAGTGACCGCGGGCAGTATCCGCCTGTGTGACGCCCCCTCTCTTCAAAACACATCCTGCCCGGATTGACCGGGCAACAGGTGCAAGCTTCGAGTTGCGGACGGTATCTCGGGGTCCTGACGAAGACGAACGCAGAATGCCTCTCCGCCAGTCCGAACCGAGCAAGCGTTCCTGTGGAAGCGTTTCAACGCCTCCCCTTCGCACACAATCACAAGACAGAAAAACCCTGCCAGCGGCATGCTGACAGGGCCAATCCCCTGACTCGGGGAGAGCGGACGGCACTGCGCCTGAGCAGCTTGCCCGCCCGCTCCCTAACCTGATCAGAACGGGCTGTCGGGATAGTAGAACTTCTCGGCATTGTCCTGGGTGATCAGGACCGAGCCGATCACGAACTTGCCGGAGACCGGCGCGTTGGAGACGAAGTTCAGCGCCGTCATCTCGATGGCCGTGGCGGACATTGACGGCGGATAGGTCACGTTCGCCTTGATCGTTGCATCGCCATCGGCCACGCGCTTGATCATCTCCTTCATGCCGGCACCGCCAAGTACCCACATCTCGTCCGTGCGGTCCGCTTCCTTCATCGCGCCGAGAACGCCGATGGCCATGTCGTCATCGGAGGCCCAGACAGCGTCGATTTCCGGATATTTGGACAGGAAGTCCTGCATCACGGTGAAGGCGTCGTCGCGGTTCCAATTGCCATGCTCCATGGCCAGGATCTCGATGCCGGAGCCTTCGATCGCGGCCTGGAACCCCTCGACGCGCTCATTGTCGATGGTCGTCGGGATGCCGCGCAGAACGACGATCTTGCCGCCATCGGGCATCATTTCCTTGAAGAACATGCCAGATGTGGTGCCGAAGCCAGGATTGTCGCCGGCCACGTAAAGGTCTTCGATGCCGTCCTCGGAGAGGCCGCGGTCGATCACGGTGACCCAGGCGCCGGAGGCCTTCACGCGCTTCACGGGGGCCGTCAGCGGCTCGGATTCGAAGGGCAGCACGACCAGCGCGTCGATATTGCGCGTGGCCATCATGTCCTCGATATCATTGACCTGCTTGGCGGGGTCGGACGCGGTGGAGAGGACGAAATCCAGCTCCGGATAGGTGGCTTCCAGCCGCTCAATGGTGGTCTTTGCATGGAAGTTCATGCCGCCGGCCCAGCCATGGGTCGCGGCCGGAATGGACACGCCGATGATCGTGGTCTCGGCCATCGCCACGCCTGCTGCCAGAATGGTCGCAATCGCCGTGGCACCGAAGAGATGCTTCATTTTCATGGTCTTCCTCCCTAGATTGCCCCGCGACGGGGCAGTTTTCCCGTCAGCGGGATGACTTCCTGGCGCGCTGCAGCACAACCGCCAGAATGATGATCACGCCCTGGATCGCCCCGTTGAGATAGGGGGACACAAGGTCCGTGAGATTGAGGATATTGTCGATCAGCCCGAGGATGAGCACACCGACCACGGTGCCCCAGACCCGGCCATAGCCGCCCGAGAGCAGGGTGCCGCCGATGATGACCGCGGCAATGGTCTCCAGTTCCCAGAGCAGGCCGGTGGAGTTCGAGGCCGAGCCGAGACGCGGCACGTAGAGAACCGAGGCCAACCCCACCAGGATGCCAAGCACGATATAGGTCATCAGCCGGACATTCTTGACATGCACGGCCGAGTAGCGCGCAACCTGCTCATTGGAGCCGATAGCGGCGCAGTGGCGGCCATAGGCCGTGTGGCGCATGGCGATCTCGCCGAGAATGGCGACAATGGCAAAGACGATGATTGGCCAGCGGATGCCGAACAGCCCGCCGTAATAGACCGGCTCATAGATCGAGCCGAGCGAGAAATTCAGCGAGATGGTGCCGCCATCGGCCATCCAGGTCACGAGGCTTCGGAAGATCACCATCATGCCCAGCGTCACGATGAAAGCTTCGATCCCCATTCGGGTGATCAACAGCCCGTTCACCGCGCCCGCCGCTGCCCCGAGCATGAGCCCCGTTCCCATGCCGACGAGGATCACGCCCCAGTTCGTCCCGAGGCTCGGAATCAGCCCGTTCATCACCATGATCATGATGCCCGCGATGAAGGCCGTCATCGAGCCGACCGAAAGGTCGAGCCCGCCGGCCGTGATCACGAAGGTCATGCCAACGGCCATGATGCCGATGAAGGAGGAGCGCGAGAGCACGTTGGTGATGTTCTTGGACCCGAGGAAATCGGGGTTCAGCAGATAGCCGACAACCACCAGCACGATGAGTGCCAGGATCGGTCCGAGCGCCTGCAAGTCGAATTTGAACCCTGCCTTGCCGGGGGCATTGCTGGTCGTCTCACTCATGGCCATTGCCCTTCTTGTCCAGTCCCATTGCGAGGCGCACGATCGTGTCCTCGTTCACATCATCGCCCGTCACTTCACCCGCGATCCGTCCGCGCCGCATGACCGCGACCCGGTCGCACAGGCCGATCACCTCGGTCATTTCCGAAGAGATCACGACGACGGAATGGCCCGCATCGGCGAGCGCATGGATGAAGGTGTAGAATTGCTGCTTGGTGCCGACATCGATCCCGCGCGTGGGTTCGTCGATGATGACGATCTGCGGCTCGGCCAACATGATCTTGGCCAGCAGCACCTTCTGTTGATTGCCGCCCGACATATTGCCGACCAGCACGTCGCGCGACGGCGCGCGGATGTCGAACTCCTCGATCGCCTTGTCGAGTGCGGCTTCCTCGGCTTTCCGATCGATGACGATATTGCTGAACTTCTTCAGCGCCAGCAACGTCAGGTTGCGCCGCATGTCCTGGGTCAGGATCAGGCCGTTTTCCTTGCGGTCCTCGGGCAGGTAGACGAGCCCCGCCTTCATCGCATCTTCCGCGTTATGGATCCGTACCGGCGCACCGTTGATGGCGACCGAGCCGGTGGAGGGGCGAACGCCGAACAGCCCCTCCATCAGCTCGGTGCGGCCGGACCCGACGAGCCCGGCAAAGCCGAGAATCTCGCCCCGTCGAAGGGCAAAGGAGACGTCCTTCACGAGCGTTCCGATGGTAAAACCTTCCACCTCCAGAACCGGTTCGGCCCCATCGGCCGGGCGTTTGGGCGGGAACATGTCGGAGAGGTCGCGCCCGACCATTGCCTCGGCCATCTGGTCTTCATTGAGCTCGCCCCGCTGCGCAGTGCGGACAATCCGCCCGTCGCGCATGACCGTGATCCGGTCGGCAATGCGGGCCACCTCGTCGAGCTTGTGCGAGGTGTAGAGAATGGCGGTGCCCTCGGCTTTCAGCCGGTCGATCTGGCGGAAAAGCACCTCGGTTTCGCGCGTGGTCAGCGCGGCGGTCGGCTCATCCATGATCAGCACACGCGCCTTGCGCGACAGCGCCTTGGCGATCTCGACCATCTGCTTCTCCGGCACGGAGATATCGGCGGTCTTGGAGCGCGGATCGAGTGGCGTTTCCAGCCGGCCAAGAAGATCACGGGTCTGGGCGCGCATGGCGGCGTGATCCAGCAGGAAGCCACGTTTAAGCTCATGGCCAAGGAAGATATTCTCCTCCACGGAAAGCTGCTGCGCGAGGTTGAATTCCTGGTGAATGAGGGTCACGCCCATTGCTTCGGCCTCGCGAGAGCGGGCGAATGTCACCGGGGCGGCGTCCAGCACGACCTCGCCGTCGGAGGCCGCAAGATAGCCGGACATGATCTTCATCGTGGTCGATTTTCCGGCGCCGTTCTCACCGATCAGGGCATGGACCTCGCCCGGATAGAGCTCCATCGAGATGTCGAAGAGGATCTGGATGGGGCCAAAGGAGCGCTGCACATTGCTAAGCGCAAGGATGGGGGCCGCGGACTCGGTCCGCGGCGCTCCCGTCATATTGGCGGCGGCCAGGCTCATGCGCGCCTCATGCCAGCTTGACCCAGGCCGCGTCCCGCGCCGAGCTGCGCACGCAGGCATCGACAAAGGAGACGCCGGTCAGCCCGTCCTGAACGCTCGGGAAGACGACATCGGCCGGGATTTCCTCACCCGCCAGCTTCGCCCGGATCGCCCGTGCGGCCTCCGAGTAGATATTGGCGAAGCCTTCCAGATAGCCCTCGGGGTGGCCGCCCGGCGTCCTTGAGACGCGGTTGGCCACATCGCGCGCGCCGGATCCGGAGCGGGTCAGCAGTCGCTTGGGCTCGCCAAACGGCGTGTACCAGAGATAGTTCGGGTCCTCCTGGGACCATTCCAGCCCGCCCTTCTCGCCATAAACACGCAGTTTGAGGGCGTTTTCATTGCCCGGCGCCACTTGCGAACACCAGAGCATGCCGCGCGCGCCGCCCTTGAAGCGGAGCATGACATGGCCATTGTCGTCCACGCGGCGACCGGTGACGAAGCTCTGCAGATCGGCGGAGAGCGTTTCCAGCTCCAGCCCGGTCACGAAGCTCGCGAGGTTGAAAGCGTGGGTGCCGATGTCGCCTGTGGAGCCTCCTGCCCCGGAGCGTTCCGGGTCCGTGCGCCATTCGGATTGCTTGTTGGCGCCGGTCTGCTCCTCGGCCTCGGTCAGCCAGTCCTGCGGGTACTCGACCTGCACAACTCGGAGCGTGCCAAGCTCGCCCTTCGCCACCATCTCGCGCGCTTGGCGCACCATCGGGTAACCGGTGTAGTTATGGGTCAGCACGAACAGCGCGTCGCTCTCGTCCGCCAGCTTCACCAGCTTGCGGGCATCCGGCAGGGTCGAGGTCAGCGGCTTGTCGCAGATCACATGGATGCCGCGCTTGAGAAACTCGCGCGCCGCCGGGTAATGGACATGGTTCGGCGTGACAATCGCCACGGCCTGGATGCCGTCCTTGATCCGGTTTTCGCGGATCGCCATCTCGCGGAAATCGCCATAGATCCGGTCGGGGGCGAGGCCAAGAGCCTCGCCCGAGGCTTTCGCCCTCTCCGGAGTGGAACTCAAAGCGCCTGCAACCAGTTGATATTCCCCGTCGATCCGGGAGGCGATGCGGTGGACAGCGCCGATAAAGGCGTCATTGCCACCACCAACCATGCCAAGTCTGATAGGTGCCATGATCAGATCCCCAGCATCTTCTTGTTGGCCTCTTCATCGGTCCCGCCATCGGCGAAATCGTCAAAGGCCTTTTCGGTGACGCGGATGATGTGATCCTTGACGAATTGCGCCCCTTCGCGCGCACCGTCCTCGGGGTGTTTGAGGCAGCATTCCCATTCGACCACGGCCCAGCCGTCGAAATCATTGGCAGCCATCTTGGAGAAGATCGCACCGAAATCGCACTGCCCGTCGCCAAGGCTGCGGAAGCGACCCGCGCGGTCCGTCCAGCCCTGGTAGCCGGAATAGACACCTTGTTTGCCGGTCGGATTGAACTCGGCATCCTTGACGTGGAACATGCCGATCCGGTCCTTGTAGATGTCGATATTGTCCAGGTAATCAAGGCATTGCAGGACGTAGTGGGACGGATCGTAGAGCATCATCGCGCGCGGATGGTTGTTCACGCGCTCAAGGAACATCTCGAAGGTCACACCGTCATGCAGGTCCTCCCCCGGATGGATCTCATAGCAGACATTGACGCCGCATTCATCCGCATGATCAAGGATCGGCTTCCAGCGCCGCGCCAACTCGTCGAAGGCAGTCTCGATGAGGCCGGCAGGCCGCTGCGGCCAGGGATAGATGTAAGGCCATGCCAGCGCGCCGGAGAAGCTCGCATGGGCGGTGATCCCCATGTTCTTCGAGGCGGAAAGCGCCTTCTTGACCTGATCCACGGCCCATTCCTGGCGCGCCTTCGGATTTCCGCGCACCTCGGGGGCCGCGAAACCGTCGAAAGCGGTGTCATAGGCGGGATGCACGGCCACGAGCTGGCCCTGCAGGTGGGTCGAAAGCTCGGTGACCTCGACGCCGTTTTCGGCCGCCTTGCCCTTGAACTCGTCGCAGTAATCCTTGCTCTCGGCCGCTTTCGCGAGATCGATGAGCCGGCCATCCCAGCTCGGGACCTGCACGCCGAGATAGCCGCAATCCGCGGCCCATTTGGTGATGCTGTCCCAGGAATTGAACGGCGCCTCGTCTCCGGCAAACTGGGCCAGGAAAAGAGCGGGTCCCTTGATCGTCTTCATCGCACAACCTCCTCGGCCGGCGAAGTGGCGCGCTCTCGCGCAGCCCCTCCCCGGCATTTGCGAATCGCAGATGTAATCCTTTACATCACGAGCATATCCTGCATGTAATCGATTACAAGATAGAAACTCAGCTATGTACGCATTGCCCCATCCATTGGGACGAAGCCCGCACAAAGGCTTGATACATGGGAGAAATCACCTCTCGCGCCCCCTCGATCCGCGATGTCGCGCAGGTTGCCGGCGTCTCCACGGCGACCGTGAGTCGGACGCTGTCGACTCCGGACGTGGTGTCGAAATCGACCCGCGAAGCGGTCTTCGCCGCCATCGAGGAAACGGGCTACCGGGTCAATCTCGCCGCGCGCAACCTGCGCAAGCGCGAGACCGGCGCAATTGCCGTGCTGGTGCCCAATCTCGCCAACCCGTTTTTCTCCCGCATCCTGTCGGGCATTGCCGAGGTGATGATGGAAGCCGGCTTGAATGTGCTGATCGCCGACACCAAGCCGACAGCTGACGGCGAGCACAGCTTCCCCGAATATGTCCGGCAGAACCATGTCGACGGGATCATCGTGCTCGACGGCAAGCTGCGGCACGAGAAGCTCCTCGACCGGGGCAGCGCCGATATCCGCGCGCCGATGGTCTTTGCCTGTGAATGGATCGCCTCGATCGGGCGTCCTGTTGTGACGGTGGACAACCAAGAGGCTTCGGTGCGGGCGGTGCAGCACCTGCTCAAGCTCGGGCATCGCAAGATCGGCCATATCTGCGGTCCACCGGACAATGTGCTCTCGTCAAGCCGGCTGGAAGGTGCGCATGGCGCGATGCAATCGGTCGGGTTGCGGATGAAGCCGGACTGGATTTATCCGGGCGACTTCTCGCTGCAATCGGGCGCAGAGGCCGCAAAGCTCTGGTTTGCCTCCACAGACCGACCAACGGCCGTCTTCGCGGCCTGTGACGAGATGGCGCTCGGTTTCATCGGCGCGCTGATGCGGCGCGAGGTGAATGTCCCGAACGACGTCTCCGTGGTCGGATTCGACGACCTGGAGATGGCGGCCCACTTCGTGCCGGCGCTGACAACCGTCCGGCAGCCGCGCGCGACCATGGGACGGGCGGCGGCACGGATGCTTTTGGAGCGGATGCGGATGCGTCCCGAAGACCGTGTTGCAGGCCCCGCGCCGCGCATTATCCTGCCGGTGAAACTGGCCGAGAGGGAATCCACGGCACCGCCACCGGGCCGAGGAGAGGAAGAAAGCAAACCATGAAATTTGTTCACCTTATTGCGGCGACAAGCTGGCTTGCCGGGCAGGGCATCGCGGGCGAGTTGCCTCCGCCTGTGACGGACGCGATGTATATGCCGGCCAGCCCGCAGATGGTCGAACTGGGGCGCCTGCTCTTCTGGGACCCGGTCCTGTCGGGCAACCGCAACATCTCCTGCGGCACCTGTCACCACCCGAAATTCGGTACATCGGACGGGGTGTCGCTCTCCATCGGCGAAGGCGCCACGGGGCTCGGGCCGGACCGCGTGCCGGACCCGGCGAACCCGCCCGAGCAGCGAATCCCGCGCAACGCGCCTGCGCTGTTCAATCTCGGGGCGTTGGAGTTCACCGTGCTCTTCCATGACGGCCGGATCGAGGCCGACCCCGACGAGCCGAACGGGCTGCGCACTCCGCTCGATCAGGAGATGGTGCAAGGCTTTTCCGGCGTGCTCTCGGCGCAGACCATGTTCCCGGTGCTCAGCCAGGACGAGATGGCCGGGCATTACGGCGAAAACGAGATCTCCAAGGCCGTCCGCTCGGGACGGCTGACCGGCGAGGACGGTGCCTGGGACCTGATCGCGCAGCGGGTGCGGGCGAACCCGGACTATCAGGCCGGGTTCGAGGCCGCCCTGCCGGAGGTTGCGGCCGGCAAGCCGATTTCCTTCACCGATATTTCCGACGCCATTGCCGAGTTCATCGCCTGGGAATGGCGGTCCGATGACAGCGCCTTTGACCGTCATCTGCGCGGCGAGGCGGCGCTTGAGGGCGCCGCACAGCAGGGCATGACGCTGTTTTACGGCGATGCCGGCTGCGCCAGCTGCCATTCCGGCCCGTTCCAGACAGACCACGCGTTCCACGCGATGGGTGTTCCGCAACTCGGCCCCGGCAAAGCCGAACGTTTCGAGAGCCATGCACGGGATGAAGGACGGTTCCGCGTGACCGGGCGCGCCGAGGATCTCTATGCCTTCCTGACCCCGAGCCTGCGCAATATCGCCCTGACCGGGCCATACGGGCATAGCGGTGCCCATCGCGACCTCGGCGCCTTCATTGCCTATCACGCGGATCCGGCAACGGGCTTCGCCGCGTTCGACCGCGAACAACCGATCCTGCAGGAGTTCGAAGGCAAGCCCGTCTGGGCGGCGATTGACGAGGGGGGCGAAGGCGACCGGATCCTCGCGGCGCTGGACCCGGAGCCGATCGCGCTCTCACCCGAGGACATCTCGGCCCTTGCCGCCTTCCTCGAAAGCTTGACGGGGGATCGTGGCGCTGAGGGTCGGCTGGGTATTCCGGATCGGGTCCCAAGCGGATTGCCGGTGGATCACTGAGCGCGACCAAGCGAGTGCATTGTGCCGCAAGGCCACATCTGGACGAAGCGTTGAAAGGCACGGAAGAAAGCGAAGCCGCCGGACCGTCCCGGCGGTCTGGCGCGGACATGGCTACCGCTGGAACGTCTTGTGGCCGCAACGACTTGCGACATTGTCCGTAGAACGCTCTTCAAAGATCTCCTAGTCGATCTCGCGCAGCTCCACCTGCCCACCCGATTGTCTCCAGACCTGGTAGCTCCGTCCCGCCTTGGCCGTGACCCAGTCGCCGGTCTCGCCCGCAGGCCAGATCACACGCAGCTCAACCTCCTCCAGCGCCCCCAGCCCGAAATGCTCCGGCACCGACCGGCCCGAGCCATGCCCGCCGCCCGAGGTGACCTCGCGCGCCACGATCCGCCCATCGGGCAGACGTAGTTCGATCCAGGCGCCGACGGCGAAGTCGTTCACCCCGACCTGGCGCGGGCGCAGCGCGATCCAGCGCCCTGCCCCGTCCGAGACATTGCGATAAAGCTCCATTGGCGCCCGGCGGTTGATCACCACGAGGTCCAGCAACCCGTCGCCGTCGAAATCCGCCAGCGCCGCGCCGCGCGCGCGATCCTGCGTCGCCACGCCAGCCTCGACAGACCGCTCCACGAAGCTCCCATCCGCCTGCTGGATTAGAAGGTTGTTCGGATCGTTGATGGCATTGCTCGGCATCTGGTCGACATTACCCTTGGCGATGAAGAGATCGTCGCGCCCGTCATTGTTCACGTCACCGAACTGCGCCGTCCATCCGGTCGAGGGGCGGCCGTCCTCGCCGATATGGGGCCGTTGCGCGAAGGTGCCGATCGAAAACGGCGCCTGTTCGTAGCCCGAGCGCCCCTCCGAGAGCAGCGTCAACTGGTCCGCCATCGAGGTCAGCACGAGGTCGGGCCGGCCATCGCCGGAAATGTCTCGGCTGGCGATGCCCATTCCCCAGATGGAAATCCGCGTCCAGCCGTCTTCCTCGCCCAGCAGGCGCGGCTCGCCCTCCATGCGCCACATCTGCTCCTCGCCCGCGCGCACGTAGTAATGCCGATCATTGGAGACGCGCAGATCCGCCCGGCCCTCCCGCATCCAATCCGAGAACAGCATCGAGAGCGCGCAGAATCCCGGCTCCAGGATCATCGGCGGACCATAATGGTCGCCGTCGGGACGGTGCAACTCGTTGACATCGCAGGCCTCGAAAGGCCCGTCCGGCTCGTCGCGGTCGACGTAATTGCCGATTGCGAGGGTCGGGAAGCGATGTCCCGTCTCCCAGGTCGCGGAGAAGGCAGTGGACCAGCGATCGCCGCCCTCGAAGCCGAGCCGCGCACCAGCCTCCTCGAAGCGGCACGCGCCAAGCCCTTTCAGCAGCTTGTTCTCTCCAACCCGCAGCACGGCCAGATCGAGGATCCCGTCATCGTCGATATCGAGCGGATAGGCACCGGTCACGCCGGTCAACTCGGGCATCCCCTCTCCAAGCCCGAAGGCAAACTCCTCGCCCGGCGCTGTGATCCGGTTGAGAAACAGCCGCGCCGGTGCAGTGCCGCCGGCGGCATAGATCTCCGGTCGGTGATCGCCATTGCAATCGAACACCGCCACGCCGCCGCCGACGAAATGCTCCCATCCGCCCGCATAGACATGCTCGACCGGCAGGGCGGCGCGCTCATCGACAAAACTGACCTCCGCCGCCGCCGGCAGCGCCATCAGCGCCAGAAGAGTGACTACCCTCATTGCCCGGCCTCCCCCACGAGTGCTTCGCTCGCCGCCGACAGCGCCAGCGTCGCCGCGCCACGCGCCCAGACAAGGTCGCCCCAGGCATTGGCCTCGATCCGCGGCAGCGCCCGCGCCTTGTTCAGCGTCAGCGCCCGCGCCTCGGCCAGCACGTCCTCGGCATAGAGATAGTCGTATTTCATCCGCGCGCCCGACAGGATCACGAGCGATGGATCGAAGAGGTTGATGACATTGGCAATCCCGGCCGAGAGGAACCGTCCTGCCCGTCGAAAGATCGTCCGTGCCGCCTCGTTGCCGGCCTTGGCCTGGTCATAGAGGCTCTCGAGGATCACCTGTGCCGAGCCGGACGCCGTCCGGTGCAGGTCCAGCGCCACGGAAGCCTCGCGCACCAGCGCATAGTCCGACACATAGGCCTCCAGGCAACCGCGCTGGCCGCAGCGGCAGAGCGCCCCGTCAAGCTGCACCTTCGTGTGGCCGAGCTCCATGCCGACCGAATGGGCGCCGCGATAGAGCTTGTGATCCATCACCAGCCCCATGCCGACGCCGTATTCCAGCGTGATCACGGCAAAATCGGCCAGACCGCGCCCGGCGCCATACCAGAGCTCGGCCAGCGTCAGCAGGTTGGCGTCATTGTCGACCTGCACCGGCAGGCCGAGCCGCGACGACATCAGTTCGGCGATCGGCAGCTCCGTGCCGCGGATGATCGGCGACCAGAGCGCCATCCCGCGCGCATGATCGACAATGCCCGGGACACCGAGCCCGACCCCCGAAAGCTGCGCCCGCTCCATTCCGGCCTTGTCCAGCAACAACCGCAGAAGGCTCTCCGCCTCTTCGACGAGAAGTTCGATCTCCGAGCGCAGGCTTGGGCGGTTCAGACTCGCCTCGACAACGGTCCGACCGGCGAAGTCGATGATCACGCCGGAATGGGTCTGGTCGCTGAGCTTGATCCCGACGACGAACCCTGCTTCTGGCCGCACCGCCAGCGCCACGGGCGGACGCCCGCGCCCACCTGGCTCTCGCGGCGCTTCGACCTCGCTCAGCAACCCGGCCCCGAGCAGGTCGGACACGAGGGTCGAGACCGAGGCGGGGCTCACATTGAGATGCTTGGCCACGTCAACGCGCGGGATCTGACCCTGCGAGCGGACACAGTCGAAAACCTGCTGGCGCAGCGGTGGCGCGGACGAATCATGGGCCGGAACGATCGGGCCACAGCCCGCTCCGGGCAGAGTGATCTTGTCAGAGTCTTCGGCAAATCCCTGCATATTTCCTTCACTCCACCAATAAAATACCTTTCTGCACCGCAGAAGATGTGACCGCAAACACGCAAAACAGCACAGGTTTTGCCCGAATTCTGGCCGAACACCGCATACTGAGGTGATTTTTATTTTGACAAATAAATTAATTCGGTCAATCTTTTTATCGGAGCGGCCCAAGGGGGAGTCTCGTGGACCGCCGCCCAACACGCAGGGCAAAATTCGGGAGGAATTCATGCGTAATCTTTTCATAGCGGCTGCCGCGCTGAGCACCGTCTTCACCACCACCGCGCTGGCCGAGGGCCTGACCGTTGGCGTGTCCTGGTCGAATTTCCAGGAAGAACGCTGGAAGACGGACGAGGCCGCCATGGTCGCCGCTCTTGAAGCCGCTGGCGCCACCTATGTTTCGGCCGACGCCCAATCGTCCGCCTCCAAGCAGCTTGCAGATGTCGAAGCGCTGATCGCGCAGGGCATCGACGCGCTGATCCTGTTGGCGCAGGACACCGAGGCCGCCATCCCCGCCGTGGCGCTTGCTGCGGATGAGGGCATTCCGGTTGTCGGTTATGACCGTCTGGTCGCCGATCCGCGCGCCTTCTACCTGACCTTCGACAATGTCGAGGTTGGCCGCATGCAGGCCCGCGCTGTTTTCGACGCCATGCCCAAGGGCAACTACGTGATGATCAAGGGCTCGCCCACCGACCCGAACGCAGACTTCCTGCGCGGCGGTCAGCAAGAAATCATCCAGGCGGCTGTTGACAGCGGCGACATCACCATCGTCGGCGAAGCCTATACCGACGGCTGGCTGCCGGCCAATGCACAGCGCAACATGGAACAGATCCTGACCGCGCAAGACAACAAGGTCGACGCCGTTGTCGCCTCCAATGATGGCACCGCCGGTGGCGTTGTCGCAGCCCTGACCGCTCAGGGCATGGAAGGCATCCCGGTTTCCGGTCAGGACGGCGACCATGCCGCGCTGAACCGCGTTGCCCTGGGCACCCAGACGGTGTCTGTCTTCAAGGACGCCCGTGATCTCGGCCGCAACGCCGCGGAAATCGCTGTTGCGCTGGCTGGCGGCACCGCCATGGCCGATGTCGACGGCGCGGCAGAGTGGACCTCACCCGATGGCGTGACCATGACCGCCAAGTTCCTGGCCCCGGTTCCGGTAACCCAGGAGAACCTCAGCTTCGTGACCGATGCCGGATGGATCGCGGTCGACAAGCTCTGCCAGGGCGTCGAGAACGGCCCGGCCCCCTGTAACTGACCCACACTCACGTAACTGAAGCGAACAGCCCCCGCCGATCACGGCGGGGGCAATCGGAACGCGCATCCCGGAGAGCGCCACACATGGCTGACCAGAACGCAAAGAGCGACCTGCCGCAGCAATCCCGCCGGAATATCCTCGACACGCTTGAACTCGACACCCGACTGCTTGGCATGATCGGTGCGTTCGTCGTCATCTGCGTTGTCTTCGATATCTGGACGGGCGGCCGGTTCCTGACCCCTCGCAATATCTTCAACCTGACGATCCAGACCGTCTCCGTTGCCATCATGGCAACCGGCATGGTCTTCGTCATCGTCACCCGCCACATCGACCTCAGCGTCGGCGCCCTGCTCGCCACCTGTTCGGCGTTCATGGGTATGGCCATGACCGCCTGGCTGCCAAACATCCTCGGCATCGAGCTTGGCTCCGGCATCATCGCTCCCATCGCGATTCTCGTCGGCATCGTCGTCGGCACGGCGATCGGCGCCTTCCATGGCTGGCTGATCGGGTATCTGACGATCCCTGCCTTCATCGTCACGCTGGGCGGCCTCTTCGTCTGGCGCAACGTCGCCTGGCACCTGTCCAGCGGCCAGACCCTCGGCCCGCTCGACCCGACCTATCTCAAGCTCGGCGGTATTTCCGGCACGCTCGGCGCCACCGGCTCCTGGGTCCTCGGCATCCTTGCCGCAGGCTTCTCCCTTTACCTGCTCTTCAACGCACGGCGCTCGAAAGTCGCGCATGGCTTCCCGGTCAAGCCCGTCTGGGCCGAACTGACCATTGCCGGCGTCGTCTCCGGCACCATTCTCGGCTTCGTCTGGATCCTCAACTCCTATGAGATCCCGGTCCGCAAGCTGGCCCGCGAATTCGCGGCCCGCGGCGAGGAAATGCCGGAAGGCTACACAGAGGTCTACGGTGTCCCCTACTCGGTGATCATCCTGATCATCGTCGCCCTGGTCATGACCGTGGTCGCACAGCGCACCCGCCTTGGCCGCTATATCTTCGCCACTGGCGGTAACCCCGAAGCGGCCCAGCTCTCGGGCATCGACACCAAGCTGCTGACGGTCAAGATCTTCGCCATTGTCGGCTTTCTCTGCGCCATCTCGGCGGTCGTTGCCTCCGCGCGCCTGACCTATCACACCAATGATATCGGCACGCTGGACGAACTTCGCGTCATCGCGGCGGCGGTCATCGGCGGCACGGCCCTCTCGGGCGGCTTCGGCACGATCTACGGCGCCATCCTCGGCGCGCTGATCATGCAGTCGCTGCAATCGGGCATGGCCATGGTCGGCGTCGAAGCGCCCTACCAGAACATCGTCGTCGGTATCGTGCTGGTCTTCGCGGTCTATGTCGACATCCTCTATCGCAAGCGGACGGGAGACTGACCCATGCCACTTGATACCTCAAATCGCGGCACGCCTCTTCTGGAACTGCGCAACATGCGCAAGAGCTTCGGCGGCATCCACGCCGTGGACGACGTTTCTCTGGATCTCTACCCCGGCGAGGTTGTCGGTGTTCTCGGCCATAACGGCGCCGGCAAATCGGTGCTGATGAAGATGCTGTCGGGCGCCTATCCGCGCGACAGCGGCCAGATCCTCATCAATGGCGAGGAGGCGCATATCGAGAACCCGCGCGATGCGCGCTCCTACAATATCGAGACGATCTATCAGACCCTTGCGCTGGCGGACAATCTCGACGCCGCCTCCAACCTGTTCCTGGGACGCGAATTGGTGACCCCGCTTGGCCTCGTGAACGACGCCAAGATGGAGTCGGAAACGCGCAAGATCATGAACCGGCTCAACCCCAACTTCCAGCGTTTCCACACGCCGGTCTCGGGGCTCTCGGGCGGCCAGCGGCAATCCGTCGCCATCTCCCGTGCGGTCTATTTCAACGCCAAGATCCTGATTATGGACGAACCCACTGCGGCGCTCGGCGTCGAGGAGACGGCCATGGTGGCCCGCCTCATCGACGAGCTGAAGGCGCAGGGGCTCGGCATCCTGCTGATCGACCATGACATCCACCAGGTGAAGGCGCTCTGCGACCGCGCTTCGGTGATGAAGAACGGCAAGCTGGTTGGCACGGTGCGGGTCGATGAAGTCTCCGAGGATGACATCCTCGGCATGATCATCCTGGGCAAGAACCCGGAGAATGGAGTGGAGTAATGTTTATCGGTCTGGACCTCGGGACATCGGGTCTCAAGGCGCTCTTGATCGACGAAGACCAGAAGGTCATCGCCGAAGCCACGGCGCCGCTTACCGTCTCACGCCCTGCCGCGGGCTGGTCGGAACAGGCGCCGGCGGATTGGCTGGCGGCAGCTTCGGCGGCGATGGACGGGCTGGCCGCCGCGTCCCCGCTGGCGGGCGTCAAGGGCATCGGGCTCTCGGGCCAGATGCATGGCGCCACGCTGCTGGACGCGGCCGATGACGTGTTGCGCCCCTGTATGCTCTGGAACGACACGCGCTCCTACCAAGAGGCCGCGGCGCTCGACGCCGCCCCGCTCTGGCGCGAAATCTCCGGCAATATCGTCTTCCCGGGCTTCACCGCACCAAAGGTAATGTGGGTTCAGAAGAACGAGCCAGAAGTCTTTGACAAGCTGGCAAAAGTTCTGCTTCCGAAAGACTACCTCCGGCTCTGGCTGACGGGCGAATACGTGTCCGAGATGTCGGATGCGGCCGGCACCTCCTGGCTCGATACCGGCAAGCGGGACTGGTCGGACGCACTGCTGGCCGGCTCCGATCTCAGCCGCGACCACATGCCGAGCCTTGTCGAAGGCGCGGCGGCCTCTGGCACGCTGCGCAAGGAACTGGCAGATCGCTGGGGCCTTCCGGGCAATGTCGTGGTCGCCGGTGGCGGCGGGGACAATGCCGCCTCCGCCGTTGGCGTGGGAGTCGTCAACGCGGGCGAGGCCTTCATCTCGCTCGGCACTTCGGGCGTGCTCTTCGCCGCCTCCGATGCCTACCAGCCGGACCCGGCCACGGCCGTGCACACCTTCTGCCACGCCCTGCCCGACACATGGCACCAGATGGGCGTGATCCTCGCGGCCACCGATGCGCTGAACTGGTACGCGAACCTCGTCGGCTCGGATGCGGCGACGCTCACGGGCACTCTGGGCGAGCTGCGCCGTCCGGGCCGGGCGATGTTCCTGCCCTATCTTGGCGGCGAACGGACCCCGCATAACGACGCCCAGATCCGCGGCGCCTTTACCGGGCTGGAACACGCCACCGATCAGGCTGCCGGCGCCGTTGCCGTGCTCGAAGGCGTGACCCATGCCGTGAAGGACAGCTATGACGCGCTGGCCTCAACCGGCACGAAATTCGAACGACTCATCGCCGTGGGCGGCGGGTCGCGCTCGGTTTACTGGCTGCAAGCCATCGCCACATCGCTCGACATGCCGGTGCAGGTGCCGGTGGCCGGCGATTTCGGCGGCGCTTTCGGCGCGGCACGCCTCGCGCTCATGGCGGCCACTGGTGCCGGGGCCGAGATCGCGACGATCCCGGAAATCTCCAAGGTGGTCGAGCCGGTCAAGGAACTCAAATCCGCTTTCGCCGATGCGCATGCGCGTTATCGCGACAGCTACCAAGCCCTCAGAGGTCTCTCATGACAAACTTCTTCGACGGTATCGCACCGGTCATATACAATCCCACCAGCGATAGCGACCTCGCCTTCCGCCACTACAACCCGGACGAGATGGTCATGGGCAAGCGGATGGAAGACCAGCTCCGCTTCGCAGTCGCCTATTGGCACAGCTTCGCCTGGGAAGGCGGCGACCCGTTTGGCGGGCGCACCTTCGAGCGGCCCTGGTATCCGCAGGACAACATGGCCAATGCGAAGCTCAAGGCGGATGCCGCCTTCGAGATGTTCGACATTCTCGGCCAGCCCTATTTCTGCTTCCATGACGCCGATATCTGCCCCGGCGGTAGCAATTTCGCCGAGTACAAACGCAATCTCGAAGAGATCATCGACTATCTCGCCGAGAAGATGGAAGGCTCCAGCACCAAGCTGCTCTGGGGCACGGCGAACATGTTCACCGACCGGCGCTTCATGTCCGGTGCGGCGACCAACCCGGACCCGGATGTCTTCGCCTGGTGCGCGGCAACGGTGAAATCCTGCATGGACGCGACCTTGAAGCTCGGCGGGCAGAACTACGTGCTCTGGGGGGGCCGCGAGGGCTACGAGACGCTTCTCAACACCGACCTGGTGAAAGAGCGCAACCAGGCCGGCCGCTTCCTGCAGATGGTGGTCGAGTACAAGAAGAAGATCGGCTTTGACGGGCTGATCCTGATCGAGCCCAAGCCGCAGGAGCCAAGCAAGCACCAGTACGATTACGATGTGAACACGGTCTATTCCTTCATCAAGGAGTTCGACCTCGAAGGCGAAGTGGCGATGAATATCGAGCAGGGCCACGCGATCCTCGCCGGGCACAGCTTCGAGCATGAGCTGGCCATGGCCGCCGCCTTCGGCATCCTCGGCTCCATCGACATGAACAAGAACGACTACCAGTCCGGCTGGGACACAGACCAGTTCCCGACCAACGTGCCGGAAGTGGCGCTGGCTTATTACGAGATCCTGAAATCGGGCGGTTTCACCACCGGTGGCACGAATTTCGATGCCAAGCTGCGGCGCCAGTCGCTCGACGCCGAGGACCTGATCGCCGGCCATGTCGGCGCGATGGATGTCTGCGCACGCGGGCTGAAGGCGGCAGCGGCAATGCTGGAAGATGGCGGTCTCGAAGCAGCCCGCGATGCCCGCTACGCCGGTTGGGACACCGATGTGAACAAGGCCATGCTGACCTCCGGCACGCTTGAGAGCATCGCAGCGCGGGTTGAGGCCGAGGATATCAATCCGCAGCCGCGCTCGGGACGGCAGGAACGGCTGGAGAACTATATCAACCGTTTCGTCTGACCTGATCGAACCTCTTGACGGACAGAACGGGCGCTCTTCAGGGCGCCCGTTTTCCTTTGGAGGGCGTCGCAAAGCAGCTTGGCCGGATTCGCGGAGTTTGCGGCCGTTCGCTACGACCGAAAATGCACCAGTGGTAGACGTTCCAGCGCCGGACCGTGGGCTGGCACGGCGGCTTCGCCTAGCTCCGTGCCGATCAGCGCTCTGCCCACAACGGTCCCCTTGGCTTCTGTCGAACCGGACCATTCCTCTGGGCCGCGCCCTTTCGACATCCCCAACAGGCAAAGGCTCGCCCAGCCCAACAGGCCCCATACAGCACCGCGTGACAGCCGCGCCAGAAAGGCGTATAACGCGGTCAACCGGCCGAAGCGCCGGAACCGAGGCAATTCAGGCAACCAGGGGCAGTCTCATGGACACAAGCACCTTTCTCTCTCGACGCGGCTTTCTCGCAACGGCTGCGGCCGGAACCGCCGCGTTGGCGGGATGCGCCAATGGCGTGAACTCCCAGGGCGGGTCGCGGATAGACCAGCGCGTTGACGCAACGCGCTCCTTCCTCTTCTCGACCTATCCCGGCACGGCGCAGCTCGAGCAAAAGGCAACGGGCGTGCTCTACATGCCGCTGATCACCAAGGCCGGGTTCGGCGTCGGCGGCAGCTACGGGACAGGCGCCCTGCGGATCAACAATTCCACCGTGGATTACTACGAGGCGCTGCAGGCCAATGTCGGCTTCCAGATCGGCGCCCAGCAATATGCCCATGCGCTCTTCTTCATGACCGCAGACGCGCTTCAAAGCTTCCGCACCTCGCATGGCTGGTCCGTTGGTGCCGATGCCGAATATGCGCTGGTCGACCAGGGCGGCAACCTCTCTGCCGAGACGCTGACGACGCTGGAACCGATCGTCGCACTGGTCTTTGCACAGGCAGGTCTGATCGCCGGCGCGACGCTTGGCGGAACGAAATATCGTCGCTTCATCCCCTGATCGGACGGGCAGCGACATCCGGATGAAGGGCGCGCGGATCTCCGCGCGCCTTTTTTTGCTAGCGATGGCTGGGGAGAGCTGGTTTCTCGCGGCCGCCCCCCTCTCATTTCAGCATCCATTCCCCCTCGGGATAGAAGGCATGGAACGCGAAGGCGAAAAGCACGTCATGCGGCACGTCCGTGCCATCTCCGTCCCTCACCCGGATCGAACCGACATCCCGCCCGCGCGCGATTGACTGGCTGTCCAGCGCGGAGGCCTGCCCCGCCCGCCAGCTCAGCACCAGTCCGGCCTCGCGGATCTCCTCGGCCCGCGCCAGCCGCGCCACCGGCCAGGCGCGGTCGCCGACCCGGACCACGCGGGCCAGTGGCGCGATGCCATGCGGCGGCAACTCGCCGCTATAGAGGAAGGGACGCGCGGAGCTGTCATAGCCGGAATAAGGGTTGCGCCCGTAGGACCGGTTATAGTCCGGCTCGGCCATGACCAACCCGTCGGGGTTGCGGCTGCGATACTCATCCCAGCTCTCCATCCAGCTCGGCATTTGCCGCAATTCGGTGCCCGTGTGGACGCCGACAATCCCCGTGCCGATGGCCTGCTGCCACCAGCTCTCGGTCTCGCGGTCAAACATGATCATGTCGGAGTTGCGCAGCTTGCCCGAGACGCCGAATTCCAGCACCTCGCCGCCAACCCGCCGATCGAAGGTCAGGCCGGAATTACACAGCGGGCAAAAGGTCACCGCCACCGGAATGCCGCCCACGCTGTCATTCACGATCTCATGCCAGGTCAGGTAGCGGATCGGGTAGGCGCGCGGCCGGGCACCCTCGATCTCGAGCGTGATCACCGGTTCGCGCCCGCCGATCCGGCTCTCCTGTGCGACCTCCATGAACCTCGGATCCGAAAGCGCCGGGATACCGTCCCGTGGCGGTCCGCCTGAGATGATCTCGACCCAGTTTTCGATGCTGGTCCGGGAAAAATCTGTCCGGGGCCATTCCTGTTTCCAGAAATCGGGATTGGCACTGGCGGCAAGCGGCGCGGCGCAGAGCGCGGCGGCGAGAAGCAACGGGGCGAGGCGCATGGGCTGTCCTTCCTGTTCGGCCTCTCCAGCCTGCCAGCGCAAGGCGCGCCTGCACAGCCCCGCTCACGCAGGCGTCACGGAATGCGTTTTCGCGTGAAGAGCCGCAATCAGAGCGAGGGGCCGCGCCGCAGCCGCGTCCCATCGGTGAACCGCGCATAGCGGAAGCGCGCGAGCCCGTGCTCCGGCCCCTGCCCCGTCACCATCCGCGCCAGCGCCCGGCCAACGCCCGGGCCAATGCCAAACCCGTGTCCGCTCATCCCCGTCGCCACGATCAGCCCCGGCAGGCCCGGCGCCCGGTCGATCACCGGGACGACATCAGGCATCGTGTCGATCATCCCGGCCCAGCTGTCGCGGACTATGGGCGTGCCGATGGAGGGAAATCTTTCAGCGAAGCGCGACAGCATCAGCCCGATATGATCGGCCACCGGCTCCGGCTCCAATACGCGCATCCGCTCGAAGGGCGTCTCCTCCTCGGCCGCCCAGCCGCGCGGGGTCCGCCAGGAATCGGGGAAACCGGTCGGCGCGCCCGGTTCCAGATCGGTATGGGCAAAGCTGTCCCGGATCAGCGGCATGTAGCGATGCAGGTGTCGCAGCGCGTCCGGCCCGAGGAAGAAACCATGCCGGTCGCCGAGCGCAAGCGTGTAACCGCCATCCTCCCGCCGACGCATTGCCAGCCCCTCATCGACCGAATTGCCGGGCGCGAAATCCGACATCGGATGGGTTTGCAACGCCGTGGCGCGGACCGAAAGCTGCGGCAGGTTCAGCCCGTGCGCGCGCAGGAAGAGCGAAGACCAGGCGCCGCCCGCCAGCACGACCTGGTCGCAGGCCACGCGCCCCGCCTCGGTCACAACGCCGCGAAGCTGCCCCCCGGCCAGCTCCAGCCGGCGTACGGCACAATTCTCGGCGATCCGGACCCCGACCGATTGCGCCAGCCGCGCCACCGCCGGCACGGCCTTCCACGGTTCGCCCCGTGCATCCGAGGGCGTGGTCACGCCGCCGATCCAGCGCTCGCGGGCGCGCCCTCCAAAGAGCGCAACCACCTCCCCGGCGTTCAGCATTCGCGACTGCAGACCATGACGCCGCGCCGTCTCGACCCACGTTTCGTAGCGCGCCAGGTCGGATTTTTGCGTGGTCAGGTAACTCACCCCGACCGTCCTCACCCCGCACGCCCCGTCCAGACGCGCATCGACCTCTTTCCAAAGTCTCAGCGCATCGATCATCAGCGGCAACTCGGCCTCGTCGCGCCCCTGTTGCCGGATCCAGCCCCAGTTGCGCGAGGATTGCTCGCCAGCCACCCGCCCCTTCTCGCAGAGCAGGACCGACTGCCCCGCTTCAGCGAGGTAAAGCGCGGTGAAAACGCCGATCACCCCGCCGCCGATAATGACCGTATCAACGGCGTCCGGCAGCGGGTCGTCGAAACGAATGGGGGTCTGAAGCGTGATGCGGGCTGTATCTGTCATGCGCCCGGTCTAGCGCGACGGGCTCGGCATTGGGAAGGTTGGAGGCGATGATATGGAGAGAAGCCCGGGCTGAAGCCTGACGTTTCCTGTGTGTGTGGTCAAAAAACGGACAAAAGGCAGGTATTCTACAGTCGCGACGGAGAGAATCTCGAGCTGTGCCTGCGCCGGACCGTGGGCTGGCACGGCGCCTTCGGCTCAACTCCGTGCCCGTTTGCGCTCTGTCCTGATCGCCGTTTCCAGCTCAAAGCGAAGCAAAACGCTGCGCAGAAACGCCAAAGAAAACGGCCGGCACACCCAGGGGTCTGCCGGCCGTTCTGTTTCGTTCGGGCGCCCTCAGCGCTCGACCGTGACCTTCACGATCCGGTCCGGGTTCTTCACCGCGCCATTGGCAGCAGAGCTTCCCTTCTTGATGGAATCGACCACGTCCATCCCGTCGATCACCCGCCCGACGACCGTGTACTGGCCGTTCAGATGCGGCGCGGGCGCGAACATGATGAAGAACTGGCTGTTGGCCGAGTTCGGGTTTTGCGAGCGCGCCATGCCGACAACACCCCGGTCGAAGGACACGTCCGAGAATTCCGCCGGCAGGTCGGGCTGGCTGGAGCCGCCTGTCCCGGCCTGGCGTGTGTCGCCCCCGGCCTTGCCGAACTGCACGTCGCCGGTCTGGGCCATGAAGCCGTCGATCACGCGGTGGAACACCACCTCGTCATACTCGCCGCCCTCGGCCAGCGACACCAGCCGGTCGGAATGCTTCGCGGCCACGTCGGGCAGCAGGTCGATCACAACCGTCCCGTTGGCCTCGCCGGCAATCTCCAGAACCAGGTTCGGGCCGGGCCCGTCCTCGGCTGCCATCGCGGGCGATACAGCGCCCAGCTCGACAGCGGCATAGCCCAGCACGAGCGAAACCCCGGCGGCAAAGATCCCGCCTGCGATCCAGCGATCACGCGACATCGGCAGCCACCTTCACGGAGATCATTGTGTCCGGCTTCGCGGGCGGCTCGCCACGGGTGATCGCATCGACGTGCTCCATACCCTCGATGACCCGGCCATACACGGTGTATTGGCCGTTGAGGAAGTCATTGTCGGAGAAGTTGATGAAGAACTGCGAATTGGCCGAATCCGGGCTCTGGGATCGGGCCGCGCCAAGCGTGCCGCGCGCGTGAGGCAGCTTGGAGAATTCCGCCGGCAGGTCCGACAGCTCGGAGCCGCCGCGGCCAGCCATGCGGATATCGCCGGTCGACTTGCCGAACTGCACATCGCCCGTCTGGGCCATGAAGCCCTCGATCACGCGGTGAAAGACCACACCGTCATAGGCGCCAGAACGGGCCAG
The DNA here is from genome assembly GCF_033101155.1 of Tropicimonas sp. TH_r6. NCBI lineage: Bacteria > Pseudomonadati > Pseudomonadota > Alphaproteobacteria > Rhodobacterales > Roseobacteraceae > Tropicimonas > Tropicimonas sp. TH_r6. Next base: position 147,309 of record NZ_JAWMPX010000007.1, on the reverse strand, counting down.
CTCCTTCATGCGCTCCGAATGCTTCGGCGCGACGTCCGCCAGCAGCTCGATCACCACGTTGCCTTCTTTCAGCTCGATGATGACGGTGTTTTCCGGATCCTTGATCTCGGCCATGTCTCGTTCCTTCCTTCTTTCGCATGGCGGGTATGCCTCCCGCGCTGTCGGCGCGACCCTAAACCGCGTTAGCGGAAACCGAAACCCCATAGCTGCGCGTTAGCGCTTGCGGTATTGCAACGGCAACTTCATCCAAGGAGCATTCTCATGAGCTGGAAGACCCTCGACGACATGGACATGGCCGGCAAGACAGTGCTGATCCGCGTCGACATCAACGTCCCCGTCAAGGATGGCGTCGTCACCGATACGACCCGCATCGACCGCATTGTGCCCACCGTCAAGGACGTCCTTGCCGCTGGCGGCAAGCCGGTGCTGATGGCCCATTTCGGCCGCCCCAAGGGCCAGGTTGTCCCGGAATTGAGCCTGGGCCAGATCGTTCCGGCGCTGGAAGCCGCCTTCGGCCAGCCGGTCAAGTTCGCTGCCGAGAATTTCGAAGCCGCTGCCGCCAACCTCAAGGATGGCGAGATCCTGCTGCTCGAAAACGTACGTTTCTTCCCCGAAGAGACCAAGAACGACCCCGAATTCGCGGCCAAGCTGGCGAAGCTCGGCGATATCTATGTCAATGACGCCTTCTCCTGCGCCCACCGCGCCCATGCCACGACCGAAGCCATGGCTCGCGCCCTGCCCGCCGCTGCCGGCCGTCTTATGGCCGCCGAGCTCTCGGCGCTGGAAGCCGCCCTCGGGACGCCCGAGCGCCCCGTCGTCGCTGTTGTCGGCGGTGCCAAGGTCTCGACCAAGTTGGAGCTGCTCTCCAACCTGATCGAGAAGGTCGACCATCTCGTCATCGGTGGCGGCATGGCCAACACCTTCCTTGTTGCCAAGGGCGTCGAGATCGGCACCTCGCTGGCGGAGCGCGACATGGCCGACACCGCCCGCGCGATCCTCGAGAAGTCCGAGACAACCGGCTGCACGATCCACCTGCCGATCGACATCGTCGTTGCTGGTGAGTTCGCGACCGGCGCTGCCAACGAGACCCTGCCTGTCGACCAATGCCCGGCCGACAAGATGATCCTCGATGCGGGCCCGGCCACGGTTGAAGCTCTCAAAGGCGTTTTCGCCGCGTGCAAGACCCTGATCTGGAACGGCCCGCTGGGCGCTTTCGAGATCGAGCCTTTCCACAAGGGCACCTTCGACGCAGCTCTTGCGGCAGCCGCTCTGACCGCCGAGGGCAAGCTGAAGACGGTGGCCGGTGGCGGCGACACGGTTTCGGCACTCAACAAGTCGGGTGCGGCCGAGAACTTCACCTATATCTCCACCGCCGGTGGCGCCTTCCTCGAATGGATGGAAGGAAAGGAACTGCCCGGCGTCGCCGCTCTCGGCTGATCCGGAGAAGACCAGGACGCGGAAGGCCGGGCTGATTGCCCGGCCTTTTTCGTGCGCGGCCCCGGGTGAGACAGCTGGATCGGAGCGGCGGCGCTCGGTTTAATTCCTGCCTGCCGGTTCTCCACCGCACCGATCCCTGCCCCAGACACAGTCTGAAGCCGGATTTCCGGCCGGCAGGGTGACCCAAACAGACCCCGGCCTGCATCATTGTCGCCATCGCGCGAACCGCTCTTCAAATCCGCCCCGTTGCATGACTAGAAGTGGCGATGAACCAGACCCTGCCCGCCGAGAGAACCGCCGCGGGGCCCGTGCGCCGCCGCCGGGTGATCTACGTGCCGGGCTATGACCCGTTCCACGCCCGCCGCTATCGCGAGCTTTACCGGACGGAAGCGCGCGACCAGGCCGCCATCTCCGGCTATTCCATCGAGATCGAAGGGCAGAACGGACGCGACCTCTATTCCTGGCATGTGACCGGCGAGATCGAGGGAGCGCGGGTCGAGGCTGACATCTCGCTGCTGGCCTGGTCCGATATCGTCAAGGGGTCGATGGAGCGTGGTCTTTTCCAGACCTATCTGCAGGCCGTGCGCACGCTCTGGGTCTATGGCCGCTCCGGCGCGCTGCGCGGCGTGATGCGCCTGAGCAAGGGGCCGGGCATCGCGGCGCTCTACCCGGCGACATTCCTGACGCTGCAGATGCTGATTGCCTTGCTGGCCGCGTGGAGCATCGGCTGGGCGATCGCGCTTGTCGCGCCCTGGTGGGCGGGGCTGGCCGGGCTGCTGGCCGTGCGTCCGGTCCTGAGCTTCTTCGCGCGGCATGACAATCTCATCCTCGCCCGCTACCTGCTTCACAATTATGCCTTTTCCTCCGAGATCGGCGGCGCCAACCCGCCCGCGCTCGAAGCCCGCATTGAGGAGTTCGAGGAGGTGCTGGCCGAGGCCATGGCGGGCAATTTCGACGAGGTGCTGGTCGTCGCCCATTCCTCTGGCGCCCATATCGCCGTCTCCATGCTGTCGGACCTGATCCGCGGCGGGCGTGCGCCGGAAGGCGGGCCGGTGCTCTCCCTGCTCACGGTCGGACAGGTGATCCCGATGGTCTCGCTGCTGCCGACAGCGGCGCGGCTGCGCGCGGATCTGAACTTCCTCTCCGCCTCCGACCGGTTGACCTGGATCGACGTCACCGCGCCCGGTGATGGCTGCGCCTTCGCGCTGACCGACCCGGTGGCCGTCTCCGGCGTCGCCCCGGAAAACCAGCGTTGGCCGCTCATTCTCTCCGGCGCCTTCACCCAGACCCTGAGCCCGGAACGCTGGAAGGAACTGCGCTGGCGCTTCTTCCGCCTGCATTTCCAATATCTCTGCGCCTTCGACCGGCCGAACGATTACGACTATTTCCGCATCACCGCCGGCCCGCAAACGCTGGCCCAGAGGCTGGGGCATCGCAAGCCGAGCCCGAGCGCCAAGCGCGATGTGGTGTCGAAACAACGGACGATGGAGCTGCGCGATGTCTGACCGCCTGCCGCCCAAACCGCGGGCGCGCGCCGAGAAGGTCTCGCTGCTGCGCTATCTGCGGCTGTTCCGGCAGGATATCCTCTCGGCCCAGCCCGAAAAGCTCTACCGCGCCTGGATGGCCGAGTTCCGCACGCCCTTCTTCCGCTCTTTCATGATCAACCAGCCGGACCTGATCAAACGCGTGCTCAACGAGCGGCCCGACGATTTTCCGAAATCCGACCGGGTCCGCGAGGGGCTTGCGCCGCTGCTCGGCAATTCCGTCTTCATCACCAATGGCGAGACCTGGAAACGCCAGCGCCGCATCATCGACCCGGCCTTCGAGGGCGGACGGCTGCGCGCGGCCTTCCCGGCGATGTGGGAAGCGACCGAAGCGGCCGTGGCCCGGCTCTCGGCGCGGGCCGGCACGGGGCCTGTCGAGATCGAGGCGGAGACAAGCCACGCCGCGGCAGACGTGATCTTCCGAACGCTCTTCTCCATCCCCATCGACCACACCGTCGCGGCCGAGGTCTTCGAGGAGTTCCGCGCCTACCAGCGCACCCAGCCTCTGGTCAATATCGCCGCCTTCCTGCCGATCCCGCGCTGGTTTCCGCGCTTCCACGGGCGGGCCACACGCCGGAGCGCCGAGCGGATTCGCGGGCTAATCGCGCAGCTGACCGAGGACCGGAAGGCCGAAATCGCGGCGGGCACAGCGCCGGACGATCTCGCGACCAAGATCATGACCACGCCCGACCCGGTCACCGGCGAGATCTTCGAGGCATCGGAAATGGTCGACCAGGTGGCGATCTTCTTTCTCGCCGGACATGAGACCTCTGCCTCCGCGCTGGCCTGGGCGCTCTATCTGCTCGGCACCAATCCGGAGGTGCAGGAGCGTGTCGCCGCGGAAGCGCTCGCGGCCATCGACCCCAGGCTGCCCCGGTTCTCGATGGTTTCGAAGATGGGCTACACGCGCGATGTCTTCCGCGAGACGCTGCGGCTCTACCCGCCGGTGCCGATGATGGTGCGCGAGACCTCGAAGGCCGAGCGTTTTCGCGACCGCGACGTGCCCGAGGGCAGCCAGGTCGTTCTCTCGCCCTGGCATCTCCACCGCCAGCCGCGCCTCTGGGAAAACCCGGACGCCTTCGATCCCAGCCGATGGAAGTCGGAGAATGGGAAGGCCTGCCAGCGCGAAGCCTATATTCCCTTCTCTTCCGGTCCGCGCGTCTGCACCGGCGCGGGGTTTGCCATGCTGGAAGGGGTGCTGCTGCTGGGTATGCTGGTGCGAAACTTCCACATCACACCGGTCGCGGGGCGGGAGCCAGTGCCGGTGGCACATCTGACAGTGCGGGCGAAAGACGGGATCTGGCTGGAGCTGCACCCGCGCTGACCGCAGGGCCGGTTCGGCAGGTCAGGCGTGGTGCGGATTGTGCGGCTCTAAAGCTTCGAACGGATTGTCGCGCAATTGCAGATCATGACAACGCGACACCCGCTGCTGCGCGACAGGCACCCTTGTGGCTGCATGGTACGACTGAATTCCGCATGGGCTTGGGTCTGGTCGGACAGGCGCGGAGCGCCGCGAATGACACCGCCCTGCCGGGCCGGTTTCGCGTTCAACAAGCGGAGCATCCCCTGCTCCGGCGTCAGATTCGCAGCCATGGTACACATGGCACCAGCTTGAGGCAGAGCGGTTAATCCTCTCCTAACCGGAGCTGATAATCCTTCAGCACGTAGAGACGGATCGCCGAGGCCAACCCCATCTCCAGCCCCCGCTCACGGTCGATCCGCGCAGCGAGCGCGTTGATCGTCTGTCCCTGACGTTGGGCGATGGCGCGAAAGGCGCGCCAGAATTCGTCTTCCAGTGAGACCGAGGTCCGGTGCCCGGACAGGGTCAGCGAATGTTTGACCGGCCGGCTCACCGCGCCCGCTCCGCCCGTAGCCGCGCCTCTGGTCCGAACAGGTCCAGATCATGTTCGAGCCCCGGAAAACGAGCAAGAATTTCCGCGCGTTGGCTGCTATTCGCCGGTTCCGGTTCCAGCACGTTGGGATGAAAGCTCTCGATGGCCAGCCCGTCCGCGGCAAGGATCGCGTGCCGGTCGAGCAGGAGCTGAACATAGGTGACCGGGCGGGCCGGCCCGACCTGGATGCCCTTCAACCCGACCATCTCGCGCGCTTCGATCAGCACACCTTCCGGCGGGCCGCCCGGCAGATTGAGCAGGATCCCGGCCAGTGGCGACAGGCGCAGCTCCAGATGCGGGCTTCCTCCGGCAAGCGCATTGCGCGGAACCAGGACCGGCGCAAGCGCGGGTTGTTCGGCCATCTGCCGCATGCTCAGGGCGCGACGGCCAACCCATTGCAGCGGCAAGGCGCCATGATCGACGGTAAGGACAAGGTCGCCCCGCTCGAGAAGCCCGGCCGCGCGCGGCCCCTGCGGTGTCATGACCCGGGCCTCGGCCGAAAGCGCCGTCTGCAACCAGGCGCCGGCGACCACCGGCATCTGCGGGATATCGCTCCGCTCGTCATGGCTCAACAGGTACGGACGCGGCTGCTGACGCGGCACGTTTATGGGGCGGGATCGCCCGAAAGCCTTCCTGGGGACATTCTCCATGCCCGGTATCGTCCAATCTGCCTCAATCCGCACTTTCGGCGGCGGCGTCTGATGCGCCGTTTTTGCAGGAAACAGACTCCCCGCAATGAGGCAGTCTGACAATCGCGGAACAGGCAAAAAAACCGTTTGTGACAGAATTGCATTGGACGCACGCGCGGCGGCCGGCTCACCGCTCGATCCACAAGCGGAACCGATGCCCAATTTGGAAAGTGTTTTCGGATTCCACGACCAATCCGCACCCTGCGAAATCTCGACAGACTTCCCCTCACCCGATACGCAGAGAGGACAAGCGACAGGATAGACATCATGGCCCGCGTTCTGCTCCTCTATGCCCATCCCGGGCATCGGCATAGCCACGTCAACCGCGCGATGTTCCGCGCCGCACAAGCCATCGAGGGGATCACCGCCGTCGATCTCTACGCCCGCTATCCCCGTTTCGACATACGCATCGACGCGGAACAGGCGCAGCTGCTGGAGCATGACATCCTGCTCTTCCAATACCCCGTCTTCTGGTATTCCTCGCCCGCGCTGGTCAAGGAATGGCTGGACCTGGTGCTGGAGCACGGCTTTGCCTATGGCCATGACGGCACGCAACTGGCTGGCAAGCGGATGATGCTGGCGGTCTCCGCCGCCGGACCCGAGGAGGCCTATTCTTCTTCGGGCTACCAGAATTTCCCGCTCCGCACCTTCCTCGCGCCGATGGAACAGACGGCCACGCTCTGCAAGATGGATTTCACGCCGCCATACGTGCTGTACCACGCGCTGAAGGCGCCAAAGGACGGCGCGCTGGACGCCCATGTCGCGGGCTATGTCCAGCTGCTCGAAGCGCTGCGTGATGATCGCTACGATTTCGATGCTGCCAGCGCCCGCGACTGTGTCACCCGGGACACCCTGCCCCTTCACGCGGAGGCCTGAGCCATGGACTCCTTCCTTCTGACCGCCTTTCTCTTCCTCTGCGCCGGTGCGATTGCCGTTCCCATCGCGACCCGCCTCGGGCTTGGCTCGGTGCTGGGTTACCTGATCGCCGGTATCGTGCTTGGCCCGGTCCTGTCGACGCTGGGTGTCGATGTCGTCGGGCTCCAGCATTTCGCAGAGTTCGGCGTGGTGATGATGCTCTTTCTCGTCGGGCTGGAACTGGAGCCGCGCCTGCTCTGGGAGATGCGCGCACGGCTGCTCGGGCTCGGCGGGCTGCAGGTGGCTGGCACCACGGGGTTGATCATGGGGGCGGCGATCCTGTTCGGCCAACCCTGGACGATCGCGCTGGCAACTGGCCTTGTCCTTGCCTTAAGTTCGACCGCCATCGTCTTGCAAACGCTCAATGAAAAAGGCTTGATGAAAAGCGATGGCGGACAGGCGAGCTTCTCCGTTCTGCTGTTTCAGGACATCGCCGTCATCCCGATGCTGGCGCTGATCCCACTGCTGGCCCTGCCGGAGCTGACCGAACATGCCAGCGCCGCCGCGCAGCACGGCGGCGATGCCCATGGCGACGGCCATGGTCTCAGCCTGAACATCACCGAAGGCCTGCCCGGCTGGGCCACGGCCCTGGTCACGCTCGCCGCCATCGCCGCCGTGATCGGCATCGGCTCCTGGCTCACGCGCCCGCTCTTCCGCTATATCGCCATGGCAAATCTCCGCGAGCTCTTCGTCGGTGCCGCGCTCTTGCTGGTCATCGGCATCGCCCTGCTCATGACCATCGTCGGCCTCTCCCCGGCCCTCGGCACCTTCCTCGCCGGCGTTGTGCTGGCCAATAGCGAGTATCGCCACGAGCTTGAAAGCGATATCGACCCGTTCCGAGGGCTGCTGCTCGGCGTGTTCTTCATGACCGTCGGCGCACTGATCGATTTCGAGCTGCTCTTCAGCGAGTTCGCGACCATTCTCGGCATGACCTTCGGGGTGATGCTGTTGAAAGCCGCCGTGCTCTTCGCGCTCGCCCTCGCCTTCCGCCTGAGGGGGGCCGACCGCAGCCTCTTCTCGCTCGGCTTGGCCCAGGCCGGTGAGTTCGGCTTCGTGCTGCTCTCCTTCACCGTCGCCAACAACGTGCTCCCGGAAGCACTCGCCGACAGGCTGCTGCTCGTCGTGGCGCTGTCCATGCTCTTCACCCCGGCGCTCTTCGTCCTCTACGACCGCGTACTCGCGCCCCGAACGGTCGAGACGCAGAGCCGCGAGGCGGACGAGATCGACGACGAGGCCGGGATCGTTATTGCCGGCTATGGCCGTTTCGGCGGCGTGATCAACCGGATGCTGCGGGCCAACGGGTTCGAGACGGTCGTGCTCGATTTCAGCTCCGAACAGCTCGAGATCCTGCGGTCCTTCGGAAACAAGGTCTTCTACGGCGATGCAACACGCCCGGACCTGCTCCATGCTGCCGGGATCGGCGAGGCGAAACTCTTCATCATCGCCATCGACGACAAGGAACAGATCACCGGGCTTGTCCATTACATGCGCGAGCATCACCCGCAGGTGCATGTGATCGCCCGCGCCATCGACCGCCACCATGTCTACGAGCTGTATGCTGCCGGTTGCCGCGACATCATCCGCGAGACGTTCGACTCCTCGGTGCGGGCAGCCCGTTCGGCGCTCGAAGCGCTCGGGCTACATCCCTTCGAGGCGGAACTGCGCGCCAAGAGCTTCACCCAGAGCGACCGCAAACGGCTGGCCGAGCTCGCGGAGATCTATGACCCGGAGACCCCGGTGCATCTCAACGAAGCCTATGTCGCGCGAAGCAAGCAGGCCTCCGAGGAAGAACGCGAGGAGCTCTCCGGAAAGACCAGGCAGTTTTCCAACCGGGCCAGCCGGGGCTGGGTTCCGCCAACGCTGGAGGACCTGGAAGCAGAGATAGAGATGGGGGAGGACTGACGGCAGCACCGCGCCGAGACTCTGGACAGGCGCCGTGCCATCGGCGCAAACGCCCGAACTCTGCTATTTGGCGACAATTGTGATGGGTGCATCACCCAGCTTGCCCGGAACCAGTGTCGGGGCGGGCGCAGGCCGGCGATCCGCGCTTTATTCCTGCGCTGAGGTGTCTACCGGGCTGGGCTCGGGCGACAGCATCGCTTCGGCCACGGCAACAGCCTTCTGAGCATCAGAGCCATCGCTCGCCTCGGCCACCGTGTAGCTGTCGGTCAGCGCGGCGGAGTTCAGCGCGATCTTGTCGACCACGGCACCGTTGGAACCGGCCGGCCCATAGGTCACGCCATTGACCGCGAAATAGACAGCGCCGGCCGCCCCTGTGCGCAGGGTCGGCGGCTCCTCGGTCTGGGGAACGACATATGTGTCGCCCGGATTGAGGATCTTTTCAAAAATGGTCGAACCGTCAGCTGCGCGCACACGCACCCAGGCCGGACGGACAGCAACCAGCACAACTTCCGGCACATCCTCGGTGACACGCGGCGTTGCCGGTCCATCGAAAACGGCCTCGGCGACGGCAGCGTCGATGGCGTTGCCCAGACCGGGATCCGGCCGCAAGCCGGTTTCTCCGGGCTGCACGGCGGCAACGCGCGCGCCCCGCGCACTTGCGGAGGCAACACCGGCCAAGGCACCAACATCGCGCGGATCAAGTGCTGCGATCGGGCCGTCGCGCGCAGTCATGACGGGACGGTCCAGCGTCTGGGGACGATAGAGCCGGTCCAGCGAATCAACGGGAGCGCCCGAGGCAACCTCGACCGCTTCATCTTCGGCGTCTTCGGGGCGTTTGACATCGGCAAGCGGGTCGACGACGGCCACGGCCGTCGGCGCGCGTTCAACCGGGGTCACGTTGACGCGCTGGATTTCCTGCAGGACGGACCAGCCGCCATAGGAAACAGCGCCGATCAGCGCCAGCAAAACCAGTGTCGACCCGATGGCGCGCGGCTCCAGGCTGGTCAGCGGGCTTACAGGCTTGGGGGCAAAGGAGACGCGGGGATCCTTGAACGGGTCATAGCCCTCGGACTTGCCGCCCGCGGATTTGCGATAAACAGGCTTTGTGGAGGCGGGGGCAGCCAGCTTGTCGGCTGTGGAATGAGCGACGAAACTGGATTCGCGGCAGAATGTCTCAAACGCCCATTCCGGGTCGAGACCGAGATAGCGGGAATAGGAGCGCACGTAGCCGGCAACGAAACCTGGGGTTTCGAAAGCACTCGGATCCGAATTTTCGATAGCCGCAATGAAGGATGCTTTGATCTTGAGCTCGCGCTGGACGTCGAGGAGCGATTTGCCCATCGTTGCGCGTTCACCGCGCATCACATCGCCAAGGCGAAGATCGAAGTCGTCAAAGCCCTTCGGCGGAGATTGCCCTTCCTCCACCTTGGGCGGCTCGTTGCGCCCAATCATCTGCCCGTCCCCATACGCGTCAATTGTTGTCCCCACATCCGGATGATTCGACGACTCACCCGACGTTACCGCGAAATTAACACAGCGAGGTTAACCTTGCACTTGCTGATAGCTCAGGCGGACAATTCTTGGCGGTTAAGCGCGCATTGTGACCACAGGTTGTCCATCGCGCGCACAAGACCATCCAGCATATCGGGCGTGTGGACGGGCGACGGCGTAAAGCGCAACCGCTCGGTTCCGCGCGCCACGGTCGGGAAGTTGATCGGCTGCACATAGATGCCGAAATCTTCCAGAAGCATGTCGGAGAGCTGCTTGCAGTGAACCGGGTCCCCCACCATGACCGGCACGATATGGCTGCCATGATCGATGATCGGCAGGCCCATGGCCTTCAGGCGGGTCTTGAGGATCTTCGCGTGGAGCTGCTGCGTGTCGCGCAGCGCCTGATCGGTCTTGAGATGCTTCACCGACGCCGCGGCACCGGCGGCCACGGCCGGCGGCAGCGAGGTGGTGAAGATGAAGCCCGGCGCGTAAGAGCGGATGGCATCACACATTTTCGCGCTTGCCGCGATATAGCCGCCCATCACTCCATAGGCCTTGGCGAGCGTACCGTTGATGATGTCGAGACGGGCCATCAGCCCATCGCGTTCGGCCACCCCTGCCCCGCGCGGGCCATACATGCCAACCGCGTGGACCTCGTCGATATAGGTCAGCGCATCAAACTCGTCCGCCAGGTCGCACAGCGCCTCGATCGGACCGAAATCGCCATCCATCGAATAGATCGACTCGAAGGCAATCAGCTTGGGCGCCGCCGGATCGTCCGCTTCCAGCAGCTCGCGCAGATGCTCGACATCATTGTGACGGAAGATCCGCTTGGCGCCGCCATTGCGGCGCACGCCTTCGATCATCGAGGCGTGGTTGAAGGCGTCCGAATAGATGATCAGGCCCGGCAGCAGCTTCGGCAGCGTCGAAAGTGTCGCATCATTGGCGATATAGGCGGAGGTGAAGATCAGCGCCGCTTCCTTGTGGTGCAGATCGGCCAGTTCCGCTTCCAGCCGCTTGTGATAGACAGTGGTGCCCGAGATATTGCGCGTCCCGCCCGAGCCGGCGCCCGTGGCCGCAAGGGCCTCCTCCATCGCTGCCAGAACGACCGGATGCTGCCCCATGCCGAGATAGTCGTTGCCACACCAGACGGTGATGTCTTTTTCCGTTCCGTCCGGACGGGTCCAGACCGCATGCGGGAAATTCCCCTTGCGCCGTTCGATATCGATGAAGGTACGATAGCGTCCTTCCTCGTGCAGCTTCTCGATGGAGGCGTCGATAGCGGCGGCATAGCGAGCTTTGTTGGTCACCTGGGTTTCCCTCGGTCTATTGGTCGTTGTTCGCGCATTGATCAGTATTCAATCACAGTATCGAGGGACTTGCACTTTGACATGGCGCAAATTGCCGCTCACTTTCCGCAATATGAATATGTTTTATGCACTCACTGGTCTGCGATGACAATCCGGCAATCCGCATTTCCCTTGGCCTTGGCCTGGGCGTTGCAGGCCGAAAGCGCCCGGCCACCATCGCCCCGGTCCATCCCGAAGAAGCCCGTGCTGGGCGAAACCGCCATCGCCTTGGGCGCCTTGAGCTTGCGGTATTTCTTGTCGAAGGCCTGAGTCGCCTCCGCGGAGAGCGTCAGCTGCCGGCTCTTGTATCGCTTCGGAAGGACGGTTGCGAGGATGACGCAAGGCTCGCCAGTCGTCCGGCGCGCATTGCAGATGGCAAGTGCGGCCTTCTGAGCGTCTTGCGCCGAGTGGTAGTTGCTCACATTGGCGACCAGATTGGAGGATTGAGGCTCCATCGGCGACACCGCGATCGCGCCGTAATAAGGCATCATCGCCGCGCCCTGCTTGAGGACCTTCTGCAGGTTCTTGTCGAGCCAGTCGAGTTCGACGACCTGGGCGGTCGAGCCCTTGCCGAACAGCATCTTCTTGGCCGACTTGCTGTCGACGGTCTGGGCCAGGGCGGTGGAGGCCGAAAGGGCCAGGGCGCCGGCCAGGATCGGGGCCGCAAAACGGGCAAAGTCAAATTCGCGCTTGAACATTCAGGTGTCTCCCTCGTTTGCGCGCAATCTACGTCCAGCCCTCGGCCTTGTCGAGCCGCCACGACGCCGGGCCGACGGGCTGGCCAGTACATGATTTCGTGATACGGTGCGGGCATGTATTTGGAGAACCGTCATGACGATTACCTTGCTGGAGCACATCGCGCGCGTGAAGCCGATCACGCAGACCGACCGGCTCTGGGAGGTGACGCGCGACTACTACTATGCCAACGGCGCCCGGATGATTGCCTACAGGCACTTTATCGGCCGACCGGAGCATGAGCCGCCCGAGAGAATGACGGTCCGGCATGAAGGGTTTCCCGAAGAACTCGTCGAACGGCTATTCCAGAAACAGTTGGTGCTGGTAAACCCGATCCCGGAACTGGCCAGCCGCACGGCAGATCCTTTCTTCTGGTCCGACATCCCTTCCATGACCGAGTTGCTCGACAAGGAAGAAGCCTTTCTCGACACGCTGAAGGAGATGCAGATCGGCGACGGGCTGGCGATCCAGGTCTTCGGACCGAGTTCACGCAATGGCATCTTCAATATCGGCTTCGGAGGAGACCGGCCCGACCTCGACATGCGTGCGCTCAAGGAACTGCAACTGGCCGGGCAGCTCAGCCATCTCGCCTATATCCGCATGACGCCGGATTACATGCCCTCTGCCCACGGGACCGTGGCGATGACCGACCGGGAACGTGAGGTGCTGGAATGGATCGCGCGCGGCAAGTCGAACTCCGTGATCGCCGAGATCCTCGGGATCTCCGCGCATACGGTCGATACCCATGTCCGCCGGATCTTTCGCAAGCTCGATGTCAATGACCGCACCACCGCAGCGGTCAAAGGGCTGGGCGCGGGGCTGTTCCCCTCGGCGGCCTGAGGCGGGACATTCGAGATCGATGTCAGGTCGCGCCCGCCATGAAAGGCGCCCACTGAAGCGGTTTTGAGCCGCGATCGGACGTTCTCATGAACATCTTTGACCAACTGCTTTGCCGACCTTGCAGACATCCGAGATGCTCTCGCGGATGTCGGTTCTCGGATTGAATCGGTTTTCAGCCGAGAAAGTTAACGCTTGGTCCGACGAGACAGACGCCCCTATGCTGACCTTGGTCCCGCCAAATTGGAAACAACGGCAGACTGCTCTGCAAATTGGCTGGGGCATATGGGAGGACTCAATTGACTTACGGTAACATTACTCATCTTCATCGCCGCCGCTTTCTGGCTCTGTCCGCCGGTGCCGCTGCCATGCCATTCATGCCCAGGTCAGGATGGGCTTTTGGGTCAGAAACGCATTCAACCATGGTCGGTGACGTCGAACTCACGGTGATCAGCGATGGCCACCTCACAATTCCGTCGGGTGTACTGGCGCCGAATGCACCGAAGGAAGAATTCGAGGCCTTCATGACGGGCATCATGGGCTCGGTCCCGGAAACGGTTCAGCCCGAGACCAACCATGCGTTGCTGCGCGTTGGAGGCGAGACAATCCTGATCGACAACGGGTCCGGCAAGAAGTTTCAGCCGACCGCGGGAAAACTGCTGGAAAACCTTAAAATCAATGGGATTGATCCCGCCTCGATAGAAAAGGTCATATTCACACATGCCCATCCAGACCATGTCTGGGGCACGCTTCTGGACGATGGCTCGCTCGCTCTGCCCAATGCCACGTATTATGTCGGCGAAACGGAGTTTGGTTTCTGGATCAATCCTGAGACCGAAGGGATGATGCCTGATGATCTAAAGGCGTTCGCCCAAGGTGCGCGGCGCGATCTCATGGCTGTTCAGGACCGAGTTCAACTGGTCAAGGAAGGCGACAGCATCGCTGCCGGCGTAAGTGTGCTGGACACGCCGGGACATACACCGGGCCATATCTCTGTTCTTGTCGATGGCGGTGACGGTCTCGTCATCACCGGCGATGCGGTTGCCAGCGAGTTCCTGAGTGTCCAGCATCCAGATTGGGCCTTCGGGTTCGATTCGATCCCGGATATGGCCGTTGCCAGTCGAAAGGCTCTTCTGGATCGGGTGGCGACCGATGGACACCGAGTCTTGGGGTATCACTTCGCCTATCCGGGAATTGGCAACATCGAAAAGTCCTCCGAGGGATACCGCTTCACGTCATCCTGATCATCCGTTGTCCGGTTCCGCTTTGGGACCAGACCTGCACAGAGAACATGTCTGCTCACGTCTGCAGCCAACCGGACATTGCTCGAAATCGGTCTTCGGTCTGGAATGCGCAGCGACCGGTCTACCGCGAACAGATGTGCGAGCGCCGTCTCCATCCACAAAACCGGCCGGAGCCAAGCGACACACCGGAAAGATCCCCCAAAAGAAGCCCCGCGCGCTTTTCAGCGCGCGGGGCGATCTCTTCAGTGGGCGGCGCCGCGCCGCCCAGCGGGAAAGGCTCAGGCCTTGCCCTTGTAGATGTCGATCAGGTCGGCAAAGAGCTTGAGGGCATCTTCGCGCGGACGCTGGAAGGCGTTCCGGCCGAGGATCGAGCCGTTGCCGCCGCCATCGCGGATGGCGCGGGCGTCGTCATAGACGGCGTCGGAACCTTTGGCGGCACCGCCGGAGAAGATCACGATGCGCTTGCCGGCAAAGCAGGCATCGACGCAATGCTTGACGCGGGCAGCCTGGGTCGAGATGTCGACGCCGGTATCTTCGATCACCTTGCGGGCTTCGTCCTGCATGATGTGATCGGAGGGCAGCTTGATCTTGACGATATGCGCGCCGAGCAGGCAGGCCATGTGGGCGGCGTAGCTGTCGACGTCGATCGCGGTCTCACCTTCCTTGGTGATGCCTTCGCCGCGCGGGTAGGACCACAGAACCGTCGGCAGGCCCTTGGCAGCGGCTTCCTTGCGCAGCTCAACGATCTCTTCGAACATGTTGAACATGGCATCGGAGCCGGGGTAGATCGTGAAGCCGATGGCCGAGGCACCGATACGCAGCGCGTCGTCGACGGAGGCGGTCACGGCCTGGTCCTTGTCGGCGGTGGGCGACATCAGCGAGTTCGCGGAGTTCATCTTGCAGATCGTCGGGATCTGACCGGCAAAGGTGTCCGAACCGGCTTCCAGCGAGGCGAGCGGTGCGGCATAGGCGTTCAGGCCGGCATCGATTGCCAGCTGGTAGTGGTAATGCGGGTCGTAGCCGCCGGGGTTCGGGCCGAAGGAGCGCAGCGCGCCATGCTCGAAGCCCTGATCGACGGGCAGGACGATCATCTTGCCGGTTCCGCCGAGCTTGCCGGTCATCAGCATCCGGCAGAGATTGGCCTTCACGCCGGGCGTCTCGCCTTCGTAATTCGCGAGAATCTTTTGAACGGCACGTGTGGCTTTCATGGAATCGATCCCTATTGCTTGTGGATTTCACGAGCGACGTAGGAAAGGCGGGAGGTGCGCGCAAGCAGGATTGCGGAAAGTGGACGCCAAGTCGCAGTGTGAGCGCCATGAAACGGCGTTTCGCGGCCACAAAACGCCGTTTCAGTCCATTTCCGAAATTCGGCTATGTCATCCGCGCATGTCCGGGCGGGGCGACGCTGGCCCTGCCGACAGCGAGTCCCGACCACAAATTCCGCCGTGCGGCCCCGACCGGGACAGCACGCGCCCGGGCCGCGTCATTCCAGGCGAAGACGGGATGGCATGTCCTGTTCGACCCAGAGAATCATGGCCTGCTGCGACGCTTCGGCGAGCTGGCTCTCCCAACGCGCGGCCCCCGCCGCTGAGGCAAGTCGCGCGCGTTCATCCAGCTCCGAGAGCAGCGCCGCCCCCTCCGCGTCCCCCGCGGCGGCGGCAAGGCTGGCCCAGAGAGCGGCCCCCGCATAAGAGCGTACAGCCCCGATCCCGGTGATGCGCGCCCGCGCCTCCGCCCGGATCTCCGGCAGGGACAGTTCCGCTGCCGCAGGGTCGGGCATGGCGCCACCGGCGCTGGCCTGCAGATCGAGGATCGTCGCGAAGGGCAGCGCCTGTTCGAGACGGTCAAGCAACGCGGCTGCCCCCGGCTGGCCGCCCTGCCCCGCCGCGAGCGCGAATCCATAGGCCGTCTCCGGCGCCCGGTCCCGCATCGACTGGGCCAATCGCAGCGCCGCGTCCGCATCGCCTGCAAGTGCAAGGTCGCGCAAGATCGCTGTGCCCGCCGCCACGTCGCGCGGCGCGCCCTTGCCCTCAAGCAGGGCAAACCCGAGCTTGCGCCGCTCCGGCGCGGCCAGATCCGGCATCTCGCCACCGATCACCGCCGACAGCAGCGACAGGTCAACCAGCTCCGCCGCGCTGGCCGGAACCAGCGCCAGACGCGGTTGGAGATCCTCGAAGATGCTCGCCGGCTCCTCCTTGTAATATTCGAAATCCAGGAAGACCCCCTCCGGATCCTCGATCTCGGTCTCGACCAGCAGCCGCTGGGGATCCTTCAGAAAAGCCGGCCAGCTTTCCTTGACCGACGCGAGGAAGGCGCGTTGTGCCCCGGACAGGCTGGCCGGTTCCTCCGAAGCTTGCTGGTTCAACTCGAGCAGCCCGGTGCCGACCAGCCCCTCGACGGCCAGCGGCGAGCCGGAAGGGTCGGCAAAGGGCGCGGGAATGAGCGGCGAGACCTTCTCCCAGAGGCCGAATGTCTCGACCGAGAGGCTGGCGCGCGACAGGAAGACGACCGGCATCGGCTCATCGGGATCCGCGCGCGCATCCATCCAGAGATAGGGGAACTCCGCGACAAACCCGATCTCGGCGAGATCCTCGGCCGTGGCGGTCAGCGAGACCGTCGCGGCTGCGCTCGGGATATCATAGCCCATCCGCAGGGAGATCTCGGGAAATGACAGCGCCTCGATCCCGACCGCTTCCAGCGCTGCGCGCATATCCGGCGGCAGGCAGATCATCGGCGCCTGCGCACCGTAGCCCGAGAGTTGCAGCTCGAACCGGTCGACCACATCGAGCGAAGCGCCGCGCAGGACCAGCCGGTCTATGGCAATCTCGCAGTCGCTGTTCTCGTCCCAGTCCGGCAGCGGCCAGAGGCGCACATCGTTGAGCGCGTAGCGTCGACCGCCCAGCCAGACAGACATGTCGGAATATTTCAGATCGACCTGGGTGCGTAGCGCCATGATGCCCGACTGGACAAGATACTGGACCAGCCGCTCGGGCTGGATCGCATCGAGCAGCGAGGGGCCCTCCTGGGCAGAAAGCGGGACAGGCAGGAGCGCGGTGGATAGCAATAGTGCTGGGAGTTTCTTGAACACGGCAGCCTCCAATCGATCGGAAATACCTGATTGAACGCCAGCCACCGAGTCGGATCAAGGCATTCCCGTCCGCCCGGACAGGGCGGACGGACGGTTCCCGGGAGCGCGGAGAGATCAGTAGGCGCCGCGGATATGCCCCTTGATCTCGGCCTCGTAGAACGCCGTCAGTTCCGCATGCAGCGCCTTCGGCAGCGGCTCGAAATCCGACGCCGCCGCGTTCCGCACGATCTGGTCCGGCGCCGAGGCGCCCGGGATGATCGTCGAAACCGCCGGGTGATCGAGGATCCAGCGCTGCGCCAGCTTGGCCACCGTCATGCCCTCGGGCAGCATGCCCTTGAGCGTCTCAACCAGCTCCAGACCGGTCTCGAATGGCAGGCCGGCAAAGGTCTCACCGACATTGAACATCTCGCCGTCGCGGTTGAAGTTCCGGTGATCGGTCTCGGCAAAGACCGTGTCCCGCGTGTAGCGCCCGCTCAGCAGCCCGCTGGCCAGCGGCAGGCGCACGATGATGCCAACGCCCTTCGCCTGCGCTTGCGGCAGCAGCTCGGTCACCAGCTTCTGCCGGAAGAGGTTGAAGATCACCTGCAGCGACAAAAGTCCCTCTTGCTCGAGGCAGATCAGCCCCTCCTCGACCGTCTCGACAGAGGCACCGAAATGCCGGATCGCCCCCTCTTGTTGCAGCTTGCGCAACGAGTCGAAAATCTCGCCCTGCCGCATGACCTCAGTCGGAATGCAATGCAGTTGCAACAGGTCCAGCGCCTCGACACCAAGTCGCTCGCGCGAGCCATCGACCCCGCGCCGCAGGGCATCCTCGGTATAGCCGTCGGGATAAACATCACCGGCGCGGCCGAACTTCGTCGCCACGCGGATCTCCGGCCCGTCATAATGCTTGAAGAACTGCCCGATCAGATCTTCGCTGCGCCCGGCCCCGTAGACATCGGCCGTATCGAAGAACCGCACCCCGTTGCCGGCCGCCGTGGCCAGGATTTCCAGCGCGATCTCGCGATCGACGCCCTCGCCCCAATTGCCTCCGATCTGCCAACAGCCCAGACCAACTTCGCTGACCTCGAACCCAGCCGCGCCCAGTTGCCTCATCTTCATGGGAGACTCCCTTTCCATATGTTGGATCAGGGCGCGCCACACCGGCGGTCCGCCCCTGCTTGCGGACCTTATCTGCCTCTCGGGGAAGCGGGTCAATCACGGGGTCTCAGGACCGAAAGGCGCCGTCATTCAGAAGTCGAATTTCACCGACGTCCGGCTGCTGGGGGCAAGCATCTCGAGACAGTTCGGCGCCTCGCCCTCTTCCACTGCGCATTCGGCCGCATCATTGACCAGAAGCCGGGAGATCCCCTCACAGTCCTGCCCGGCAAGATCGAACTGGACCACCTTGGTCTTGCCATCCTTCAGCGCGCCGAAATCAAGAATCAACAGCGTGTTGACCGTGCCCTCCGCGTCGAACACCGCAACCTCGAAGGCCGCTGCCGAGAGATCCGTCCCTGTCTGGTTCAGCGCCACATAGGTCAGCCGACACCCCATTTCCGCGGGCCTGACGCTGTTCAACTCCAGCGAGAAGCCGGGTTCCTGGGCAAGGCTTGGCAAGGCTGCGAAACTCGAAGCGGCCATGGCGGCCAGTGCAAAGGCTTTGGTCTTTTTCATGGGGAGCGCTCTTTTCCTCGGCAAATCAATCCGTCAGACGATTGCTAACACGCTCCCGGAGCAGCGCAAAGCCTCGCTTTCCGCCCCCTAGGGCCGTGCCGCAGTGCGGCATTTCCGCCCGAGAGCGGCGAGACGTGACGCAGAGAGCGGATTTCAACCCACGGGAAGGCTTTTCTTCAACCTTTTGTCGTGCAAAACCATCAGCGGGGAGAGCAAGCCGACGGAATGGTCATCCGGATCCCATCGGTCATGAGAACGGCTCCCGAGATCCGGAAACAGGATTGGAAGATGACCAAACTTACAAATACGCCGTGGGACAAGCTTGAAGTCGGTATGGAGGCGGAGGTTCGCCGCGTCTGTCGTGCCGACGATTTCTTTGTGTTCGCGAACATTACCGGCAACATGAACCCCAAGCACTTTCCTCGGATGAAAGAGGTCGAGGGCGATGCCGGGCTGCACGAGCCCGTGGCGCCCGCGATGTGGGTGTCGACGCTGGTATCCTCGGCGCTCGGCAACAAGCTGCCCGGGCCGGGCACGCTCTACAAGTCTCACAAGGTCGAGTTCCACGAGCGCGCCCATGACGGCGACGAGTTGATCGTGAAGGTGCGCCTGACGGACAAGCTCGACAACAATGTCGCCCGTTTCTCCTGTGCTGTCGACACCACCGAGGGCAAGCACCTGATGGACGGGACTGTCGAGGTCTACGCGCCGCTGGAGGCGATGGATTACGATGCCGGGGACATCCCGGGCATGATCGTCCAGAAGCATGTGCATTTCGACAAGATGCTGGCCGAGGCCGAGCCGCTGCCGCCGATGAAGACGTCGGTAGTCGCGCCGGAGACGGAAGATTCGCTGCTTGGCCCGCTTCTGGCTGCCGATCACACCATCATCGATCCGATCCTGATTGGCGACGAGGTCAAGATCCACGCCGCCGCCAAGGCAATCGGACGGGATATTTCCGGTTTCGAACTGATCCACGAGCCCAATCACAAGCTGGCCGCCTCCATCGGTGTCCGGCTGGTCCATGAGGGCAAGGCGCAGGCGGTCATGAAGGGCAACCTGCACACGGACGACCTGCTTGGGCAGGTGGTCAAGCGCGATGGCGGGCTGCGTATCGGCCGGCGTCTGAGCCATGTCTTCGTGATGGACGTGCCGGGCCTCACACATCTGTTGCTGATCTCGGACGCAGCGATCAACATCGCGCCGGACCTTGAGACCAAGGTCGACATCACCCAGAACGCGATCGATCTCGGCCATGCGCTCGGTCTTGACGTGCCCAAGGTCGGCATTCTCTCCGCGGTCGAAACGGTGACGCCGAAGATCCCCTCGACGCTGGATGCCGCCGCCATCTCCAAGATGGCAGAGCGGGGCCAGATCAAGGGCGCTCTGGTCGACGGACCGCTGGCGATGGACAACGCAATCGATATCGAGGCGGCGCGGACCAAGGGCATCCAGTCCATGGTGGCGGGTCAGGCCGAGATCCTGATCGCGCCGAACCTGGAAAGCGCCAATATGCTGGCCAAGGAGCTGACCTTCATCGCGCATGCAGAGGCAGGTGGTGTCGTGATCGGCGCCAAATGCCCGGTCATCCTGACCAGCCGCGCCGATGACGAAAAGGCTCGTCTCGTGTCCTGCGCCTGCGCGGCGCTGTACGCTTACAAGAAAGCGCCGGTCTGAAGCGCAAGCGCTCTCTGATTGATGCAATGGAACGGGCGGCCTTGTGCCGCCCGTTGCCGTTTCAGACGGTTTCAGACGGGACCGTCGATCTCGTGGAGAGAACGGACGTTCGCTGCATGCGCAACGTTAGCTGTGCCAACGCCTTCCCGTGGGATGGCGCTGGTACGATTGAGGTCTGCACTTTATCGCAGCCAAACCCGACGAAGTTCAATGCGGTGCGCGCGGGTGACAAAGCGCCAGCCCGCCGAGACGGGCAGGCGCTGGCACGGCGGCTTCGCCTTGATTCCGCGCCCAGAAGCGCTCGACCGAAACGTCCCCTATCGGCTCATATGACCCCTTCCGCCCGACCTTACACCACCGGTGTCAGCACCGCCCTGCCCTCATGGAAGGCCGCGATATTCGCCCGTTGCAACGCGCCCATGGCCTGCCGTGTCGACACCGTGGCCGACCCGATATGCGGCAAGGCGAGGACGTTCTCCAGCTTCAGGAACCGTGGATCGATCTCCGGCTCGCCCCGGAACACGTCCAGCGCAGCACCGCCGAGCCGGCCCGCCTCGAGCGCGTCGAGCATCGCCGCCTCGTCAATCGTCGAGCCGCGCGAGATATTGACGACGATCCCCTCCGAACCGAGGGCTGATAGCGCCTGGGCGGAGACATAGCCCTCCGTCTCCGACCCGCCGACAATGGCCACGACCAGGAAATCCACCGCCGCGGCCAGCGACACCGGATCGTCATGGAAGCGCCAGTCCTCCGGAACCGGCTTGGGCGCGCGCGAGTGGTAATGGATCTCCATCTTGAATGCGGTCAGCCGGTCGGCAATCGCGCGGCCGATGCGACCAAGCCCGACAATCCCGACCCGTCGCCCGCTCACCGTACCGGCCAGCGGCACCGGACCCTCTTTCGCCCATCGGCCAGCCCGCAGGTACCTCGTCGCCGGCAGCATCCGCCGCGCCTGCGCAATCAACATCGCCACCGCGAGATCAGCCACGTCATCGCTCAGAACGTCAGGCGTATTGGTCACCCGCACCCCGCGCGCCCGGGCCGCCGCCACGTCGATCGCTTCGAAGCCGACGCCGAATTTCGCCACCAGCCCGAGGCCCTGCAGCAGGTCCATCTCCGCCCCGCCGAGCCGCCGCTGGCTCCGATAGGCAATCGCCCGCACCACCCCGCGCAGGCCCGCATCGAGACCGGCAATCTCTTCCGGCCCCGCAAGCTGTGTCACATCGAAATCCTGCCGCATCGGCTGAAGGTCCCAGTCCGGATATCTGCCAATGACGAGAAGCGGCGGGCGGGCCATATCACTCTCCTGTAGTTGCCCCCCGCCCTATCGCGATCCTGCGAGCGCGGCCAGCCCGCACGGGTTCGGCGACACCGAGCAGCCTCTTCGTGACACCCGCTCGCGAAATATTATTACGCGGCACATCAAAGCTGCGACACTATATCCAAAAATGCCGTTGACGCCCTTCCCGGTGCCTCCTATGGTCTCCCGCACAAACGCAAGGGAATCCCAAAGAATGTCCAACATTCTTGTACTCGTAGAGGAAAGGCGCATGGGCCGGTAACGGTTGACCATAACGGTACCCCATGCGCCCTCGTCATCGACGGGGGTTTTTTATTGCCGCAACGCCAGCCTAGATGGAGAAGCAAGATGGCGCAGCAAATGACCGGAGCAAGAATGGTGGTTCAGGCCCTGAAGGACCAGGGTGTGGACGTCGTGTTCGGCTATCCCGGCGGCGCCGTGCTACCCATTTATGACGAGATTTTCCAGGACAGCGGCATCAAGCACATCCTGGTGCGGCACGAGCAAGGCGCGGCCCATGCCGCCGAGGGCTATGCCCGCTCGACCGGCAAGCCCGGCGTTGTCCTGGTCACCTCCGGCCCCGGCGCGACAAACGCCGTCACCGGCATCACGGACGCGCTGATGGATTCGATCCCGATGGTCGTCCTGTCGGGCCAGGTCCCGACCTTCATGATCGGCTCGGACGCCTTCCAGGAGGCAGACACGGTCGGCATCACCCGCCCCTGCACCAAGCATAACTGGCTGGTCAAGGACACGGACGATCTGGCCGGCACGATTCACGAAGCCTTCCACGTCGCCACCTCCGGCCGTCCCGGCCCGGTGCTGATCGACATCCCCAAGGACGTCCAGTTCGCCAACGGCACCTATGTCGATCCGCGCGAAGCGCCGCAGGGGCACTACAAGCCCAAGGTGAAGGGCGATATCGAGATGATCACGGAGCTGGTCGCGGCCATGGAGACCGCCGAACGGCCGGTCTTCTATACCGGCGGCGGCGTGATCAATTCGGGCAATATCGCCAGCCAGCTGCTGCGTGAGTTTGTCGAGGCCACGGGCTTCCCGATCACCTCGACGCTGATGGGGCTGGGCGCCTACCCGGCCTCCGGCAAGCATTGGCTCGGCATGCTGGGAATGCATGGTCTCTACGAGGCCAACCTGGCGATGCATGGCTGCGACCTGATGATCAATATCGGGGCACGGTTCGACGACCGGATCACCGGCCGCATCGCCGATTTCTCGCCCAACTCGATCAAGGCGCATATCGATATCGACCCCAGCTCGATCAACAAGGTCATCCGCACCGACCTGCCGATCATCGGCGACGTTGCCCATGTGCTCGAAGATGCGCTGCGCATCTGGAAGGCGCGTGGCCGCAAGATGAACAAGGAGGGGCTGGCCAAATGGTGGGCCCAGATCGAGGAGTGGAAGGCCGTCCGTTGCCTGACCTTCAAGAACTCCGACAAGATCATCAAGCCGCAGCACGCTCTGCAACGGCTCGAAGCGCTGACCAAGAAATATGACCGCTATATCTGCACCGAGGTGGGTCAGCACCAGATGTGGGCGGCGCAGTTCATGGGCTTCGAGGATCCCAACCGCTGGATGACCTCCGGGGGCCTGGGCACGATGGGCTATGGCCTGCCCGCCTCCATCGGGGCGCAGGTGGCGCATCCCGACAGCCTCGTCATCAACGTGGCCGGCGATGCGTCCTTCATGATGAACATCCAGGAGATGGGCACGGCGCGGCAATTCAACCTGCCCGTGAAGCAGTTCATCCTGAACAACGAGCGTCTGGGCATGGTTCGCCAGTGGCAGGAACTGCTGCATGGCGAGCGCTATTCCCACAGCTGGTCCGAGGCGCTGCCCGATTTCGTCAAGCTCGCCGAAGCCTTTGGCGGCAAGGGCTTCCAGGTCTCCGACCCGGCTGATCTCGACGACGCGATCATGGAAATGATCGCCTATGACGGGCCGGTGATCTTCGACTGTCTGGTCGAGAAGCACGAAAACTGCTTCCCGATGATCCCATCGGGCGAGCCGCATAACTCGATGCTGCTCGGCGAGGCCTCCACCAAGGACGCCATCGGCAGCTCCGGCGCCGTGATGGTCTGAGCCCACGGGAAGATGAAACGGAAAGGCCGGCTCTTATCGAGCCGGCCTTTTTCGTGCGAGATGGGCGGCCTCGGCTCTCGATCCAGCGCGGGCTCCGCTCAGCTGACCCGCGCCCCGGGGCAGCTCCGATCAGACAATAGCGCTTGGCGGAAGAGATCAGCCCCCCTCGCCCCCGTCGCGAAATCTCCGATGCACGGAAAGTATCACGGCTGACGGTTCGGCTCCGCGAGACATGGCGCGCCCGCGCCATAGCGTCGGCGAAAGGCAAGGTGAACGCCAAGGATCGTCAGGATCGAGGCATAGCCGTCGACCGCGTAATGCCAGGCGAGGTAGACCGACAGAAACAGGATGATCGCGAGATAGGCGGTCGCCAGCAGTCCAAGCGCCCTCTGCCGCTCCCAGGTATAGAGGGCAACCAACGTGGCGATTGCGACATGAACGCTGGGAAAAGCCGAGATCCCGGACCCGACCCCAAGCAGCCCCCTGTCATAGGTCATCCAGAGATATTCATGCAGGGACCCTGTGAGAGAACCACTCACCCCGCTGCTGTCCAGCGCCACCATCAGATCTGCGAAATCGTCCGCCCCGGTCAGGCGCTCATAGTAGATCGGTCCGCCGGACATGAAGACAAGCGCAATGACATTGCCGAGAATGACCCAGGAAAGCGCGTAGAGGCCAATGAAGTGGTGCCGCCGTTTGCGGTCCGCGTCCGTCAGGTAGAGCAGGGCCGGAAAGCTCAGCGCCACGATCAGCCAGAGCTTCACATAGACCTGCGCAAAAAGATCCGGTGTGAGCCAGCCTGCCGATCTGCGCGCCATCACGTCATGGGTCCAAACCCAGGGATCGGCCCCCAGATGAAGCCACCGGTCGAGCACCGCCAGTGGCGGATCGGCCCAGAAGGGGATGATTGACGGCAGGGTCGTTTTCACAGGCTGGAACCCGGCGAAGAAGACCAGCGTTGCCAGAAAGACAATCCCCGCCGGCATCAACCTCTCGCGGGGGATCAGCCTGAAATGAACGGCGAGGAGGCACAGAAAGACCATGACAGCCCCGGGCAGGAGGTTCGCCTTCACGATACCAAAGGTGATAAAAAGCGACGCGGTCATCTCCAGCGGGCTGTGACCGCGAAACACCGCGGCGAGCACCTGCGCCAACAGGAGATACAGGAATGCGGCCGCAAGCAGTTTCAGCGCTTCCCTTCCCGGGGCGGCGTCTGGGGCCACCAGGTCTTCTTTCACGATGACTGCTCGTTTCTTGCTTCGGGGCCGTTCCGGCAAACCAACACGCACAGGAGGACCCACCCTACATTCGAAGAATCGTCGTTTCCCACGCCCAGATCAATCCCCCGCCTGGCTCTCAGGCGCAAGAAAATGCGCGCTGTGTGCGAGGCCACCGTGCGAACCCGGAGATCGGACGTGAAAAAGGCGCCCGCCAGCTCTTCGGCGAACGCCCTTTTGCAAACGCTTTGCTCCGGCGTCAGCCCGAGAGGGCTTCTTTCGCCTTGGCGATATCCTCGGGCGTGCCGACATTCCGGATCGCCACGGAGCGGTCGATCCGCCGGACCATGCCCACGAGAGCCTTGCCCGCACCGATCTCCCAGATCTCGTCAACGCCCTGCCCGGCCATCCAGGCCACGGATTCGCGCCAGCGCACAGCAGAGGTCACCTGTTCGACCAGAAGTTTGCGGATCTCGTCAGGGTCGCTCACCGCCTCGGCGCGCACATTGGCAACCACCGGCACTTTCGGCACCGCGATCTCGACCCCGGCCAACGCTTCGGCCATCACATCCGCAGCCGGCGCCATCAGCGCGCAATGGAACGGTGCGGAGACCGGCAGCAGGACCGCGCGTTTGGCGCCCTTGCCTTTCGCGATCTCGACCGCCCGTTCGACCGCCGCCTTGGTGCCGGAGACGACAACTTGCGCCGGGTCATTGTCATTGGCCGCGGCGCAGACATCGCCCTGTCCGGCTTCTTCGGCCACGGTGCGAACAGCCGCGTAGTCCAGCCCGAGGATCGCCGCCATCGCGCCAACGCCCACTGGAACCGCCTTCTGCATCGCCTGCCCGCGCGTGCGCAGCAGCCGCGCCGTATCCGACACGCTCAGCGCACCGGCTGCGGCCAGCGCCGAATACTCGCCCAGCGAATGGCCGGCGACATAGGCCGCGCTCTCAAGCGCGATCCCTTCGGCCTCCAGCGCCCGCAGCGCCGCGATCGACGTCGCCATCAGCGCGGGCTGGGCATTTTCCGTCAGGGTCAGCGTCTCGATCTCGCCGTCCCAGATCAATGCGGACAGACTCTGCCCAAGCGCCTCGTCCACCTCGTCAAAGACCGCCTTTGCCGCCGGATAGGCATCGGCCAGTGCCTTGCCCATCCCGATTGCCTGCGCGCCCTGCCCTGGAAAAACGAATGCCCGGCTCATCTTGCTGTCCCTTCCATTACATTTGTGATTTTTTTCCGTTACGGAACCCTCTACCCCTCCCGGCCTTGCGGGACAAGCAAGCTCAAGCGCCACCGCTGCAAACCGGCCTTGCACAATCGGGCATGTCAGAAACCCCACCCTCGCGCGCCTCTGCCTCCCGCCCCCATCTCTGCAAACCCACCCACGCCGCGCCGCCGGGGCGGGAGATGGCCGGCCGCGGCCTCCCTGCCGGAGGTATTCACCTCGCCCCTTGCCTTTACCCCCCTTCGGCGCAAACCCCGTGGCCCCCCGCCATTCTCCCTTGCAAAGGCAGGCGCCATGACGTAAACGCGCCCATCTCCGCTATTTGATGTGACCAGCGGCGCCTCTCGTGGACGGGCTGCGGAGATCTTCGCCCGCCCTATGAAGGCCGCTCTAGAAATGACAGGAGTTCGCATGCCGCTATACGAGCATGTTTTCATCTCGCGTCAGGACTTGTCCAACGCGCAGGCCGAAGGGCTCATCGAGCACTTCTCGACCGTCCTCGCCGATAATGGCGGTCAGGTCGTCGACCAGGAATACTGGGGCGTCAAGACCATGGCCTACAAGATCAACAAGAACCGCAAGGGCCACTACGCCTTCCTCAAGACCGACGCGCCTGCGCCGGCCGTGCAGGAAATGGAGCGCCTGATGCGCCTGCATGACGACGTGATGCGCGTGCTCACCATCAAGGTGGACGAGCATGTCGAAGGCCCGTCGATCCAGATGCAGAAGCGCGACGACCGCGACGACCGCCGCGGCCGCCGTTGATACATCACCTGAGCAAAGGAGCATAAGACATGGCTGCAAAACCGTTTTTCCGCCGTCGCAAGGTCTGCCCGTTCTCCGGTGAGAACGCGCCCAAGATCGACTACAAGGACACCCGTCTTCTTCAGCGCTACGTTTCCGAGCGCGGCAAGATCGTGCCCTCCCGTATCACCGCCGTCTCGGCGAAAAAGCAGCGTGAACTGGCCCGTGCCATCAAACGCGCCCGCTTTCTCGCCCTGCTGCCCTACGCTGTGAAATAAGGAGACCGCTCTCATGGACGTTATCCTTCTGGAACGTGTGGCCAAGCTTGGCCAGATGGGCGAAGTCGTTTCCGTCAAGGACGGCTATGCCCGCAACTTCCTGCTGCCCCAAGGCAAGGCCCTACGCGCCTCGGAAGCCAACAAGGCCCGTTTCGAGGCCGAGAAAGCCCAGCTGGAAGCCCGCAACCTGGAGTCGAAGAAAGAAGCCGAGAAGCTTGCCGAGACCCTCGACGGTCAGCAGTTCATCGTGATTCGCTCCGCCTCCGATGCAGGTGCCCTCTACGGCTCCGTGACCCCGCGCGACGCCGCCGAAGCCGCCACAGCCGGTGGTTTCACGGTCGACAAGAAGCAGGTCACCACGCCGAAGCCGATCAAGGATCTCGGTTTGCACGAGATGACGGTCACCCTGCACCCCGAGGTTCAGGTGACCATCGTCATGAACGTCGCCCGCTCTCAGGAAGAGGCTGAACTTCAGGCCTCCGGCAAGTCCATCCAGGAACTGGCCGCCGAAGAGGAAGCGCAGAACGAATTCGAGATCGCCGAACTGTTCGACGATATCGGTTCGGCTGCCGAGGACGACGACGACCCGCGCGGCCTCGCCGACGACGAAGCGCCGCAGGATCCGATCGAAGACTGATCTGTCCTGTATGGGACAATTCAAAGGGCCGCTTCTCGCAAGCGGCCCTTTTTTGATGCGTTGTTTCTGAGCGACACCGATCGGCCATGAACCGTTGACGACTCTTGACGCAACGCGTTGATGGGCACGGAGCCATGGCTTTGGCGCGGCGACCGTTGCGCGCGCAGAAAATGGCAGCACCGCCCGCACTCCGCCTCCAATATGGGAATACCGACTACCAGAAGCTTTGCGGGTCGATATCCACGCTCAACCGGAAATTCGGCGGTAGCTTCACCTGCGCCAGCCAACGTGTGATCGCCCCTTGCAGCGGCGCTCCCTTGGCCGCCTTGACCAGCAGCCGCACCCGGTGTCGCCCCCGCACCCGCGCGATTGGCGCCGGCGCCGGTCCGAAGACCTGCGCCCCCACCGCCCGAAGCGGCCCGTCCTGCCGCGCCAGTTCTGCGCCGATATCGAAAACCTCCTGGATCTCCTGCGACGACAGGATGATCCCTGCCAACCGGCCATAGGGTGGCATCCCGACGGCCTGTCGCTGGTCTGCCTCCGCTTTCCAGAACCCCTCCTCATCGCCCGACAGGATTGCCCGGATCACCGGATGCTCAGGCTGGTGGCTCTGCAGCAGCGCCACGCCCTGCCGACCGGCCACGCGCCCGGCCCGCCCAGCGACCTGCCGGACCAGCTGGAAGGTCCGCTCGGCGGCGCGCAGATCCGTCCCCTGCAATCCGAGATCAGCGTCGATCACCCCCACCAGCGTCAGCAGTGGGAAGTTATGCCCCTTGGCGACAAGCTGCGTGCCGATAACGATATCCGCCCCGCCGCCGGCAATCTCCTCGATCTTTGCCTTCAACGCCCGCGCCGAGCCGAAGAGATCCGAGGAAAGCACCGCCACCCGCGCTTCCGGAAACCGCGCCACGACCTCCTCGGCCAGCCGCTCAACACCCGGCCCGACCGGCGCCAGCCGCCCCTCGACCTCGCAGCTCGGGCAGGCCTCCGGCATCGGCTTGCTCTCGCCGCATTGGTGACAGACCAGCCGCTTCTGGAACCGGTGCTCCACCATCCGCGCATCGCAGAAATCGCAGCCGATCTGGTGCCCGCAGGCCCGGCAGACGGTCACCGGAGCGTAGCCACGCCGGTTCAGAAACAGAAGCGACTGCTCGCCGGCCTCGATCCGCGCGTTGACCGCTGCCTCCAGCGTCGAAGAGATCCAGCGCCCCGAGGGCAGCTTCTCCGCCCGCAAATCGATCGCCCGCATCTCGGGCATCTGCGCTTCTCCGAACCGCGCCCCGAGATCGAGCCGCACATATTTCCCCGCCTCCGCATTGGCCCAGCTTTCCAGCGAGGGCGTGGCCGAGGCGAGCACCACCTGCGCGTCGCAGAGCGAGGCGCGCAGAACCGCCATGTCGCGCGCGTTGTAGAAGACGATATCTTCCTGCTTGTAGGAGCCGTCATGCTCCTCGTCGACGACGATCAACCCAAGATCCCGGAACGGCAGGAACAGCGCTGAGCGCGCGCCCACGACCAGCTCCGCGCCCCCTTCGGCGACCATCTTCCAGGCCCGTCGCCGTTCCGTCATCGTCACGCCCGAATGCCACTCCGCCGGCCGCTGCCCGAACCGGGCCTCGACCCGGGCGAGGAACTCCCCCGTCAGCGCAATCTCCGGCAAGAGCACCAGCGCCTGCCGTCCGACGGCCAGGCATTCGGCCACCGCCTCCAGGTAGACCTCCGTCTTGCCGGACCCTGTGACACCGCGCAAAAGCGTGGTGCCGTAGGCACCGCGATTCACGGCGGCGCGCAGCGCCGCCGCCGCCGCCGCCTGAGCCTCGCTCAGCGGCACGCCCCCCTTGCCGATATCGAGACGGGGATATGGCAGGTCACGCGGCGTCGCCTCTTCCAGCACAGCCCCCTGCTTGACCAACCCCTTGACCACGCTCGTGGTCACACCCGCCATCGAGGACAGCTCCGAAAGCGTGAAGGCCAGACCGCCATACTCCTCGAGCACCTCCAGCACCCGCCGCCGCGCATCCGTCATCCGGGAAGGTTCCCCCGCGCCGCGCCGATAGACCTGCCGCATCGAGGGCGGATTGCCGAGGCCCGGCGCACGCAACGCCATGCGCAGCATCGAGGCCATCGGTGTCAGCGTGTATTCGCCGCAGCGGCGCAGGAAATCGCGCATCTCCTCTCGCAGGGGCGGAACATCAAGCACCCGCTCCACAGACCGGATCCTGGAGCGGTCAAAATCGCCCGCTCCCGCGCCCCAGACCACGCCAAGCACCTTGCGCGGCCCCAAAGGCACTTCCACGAGCGCGCCCGGCGCGCAGCCTTCCTCGGGCGCGCGGTAATCCAGACAGCGATCCAGCGGTTGAGTCGTCAGGACCGCGACCAAATCATCCTTGGCAAACCAGCCTTTTTCCGTCATCTCATTCCCCGGGTGGTATACCACCCGTCGCCAGCTTGTACGGGCGCTGCAACGCGCCCCGGCTTCATACCCCTTTTGAGGAGGAAACCCATGAAATTCTTTGTCGATACGGCCGATGTCGAAGCCATCGCCGAATTGAACGATCTCGGCATGGTTGATGGTGTGACCACCAACCCGTCGATCATCATGAAATCCGGCCGTGACATCAAGGAAGTCACGAAGGAAATCTGCGACATGGTCTCCGGGCCCGTCTCCGCAGAAACCGTCGCCCTCGACGCCGACGGCATGATCGAGGAAGGCCGCGAACTGGCCAAGATCGCCGACAACATCGCCATCAAGGTGCCGCTGACCTGGGCCGGACTCAAGGCCTGCAACGTGCTCTCCGGCGAGGGTCGCATGGTCAACGTGACGCTCTGCTTCTCGCCCAACCAGGCTCTGTTGGCTGCCAAGGCCGGCGCGACATTCATCTCGCCCTTCCTCGGCCGCCTCGACGATCTCAACCTCGAAGGCACCGACCTGATCGCTGACATCCGCACGATCTACGACAATTACGGCTTCGAGACCAATATCCTCGCCGCCTCGATCCGCTCGGCCAACCACATGAAGGAGGTCGCCCTGATCGGCGCCGATGTGGCAACCGCGCCACCCAACGTGATCAAATCGATGGCAAACCACGTCCTGACCGACAAGGGACTGGACGCATTCATGAAGGATTGGGCAAAAACAGGTCAGAAAATTCTCTGACCGGTGATAGGCTTGCCGGGCAAAGTTCAAGTGGACGTGACGGGGCAGGCATGAGCGATATCGCGGTGGATCTGGAAGAACTGAAAGACAAGATTATTTCGGAACCGGATGTGATCCTCGACGATCGCGACATCATGCGTGCCCTGATCTCGGCCAACGAGAAGTCGCTCGGCGGCAACATCATCGATTTACGCGGCATCGCGATGGAGCGGTTGGAAAGCCGACTGGACCGGCTGGAAGACACCCACCGCTCCGTCATCGCCGCGGCCTATGACAATCTCGCCGGCACCAACCAGATCCACCGCGCCATCCTGACCCTGCTCGACCCGGTCGAGTTCGAGGCGTTTCTCAAGGGGCTCGGTGGCGAGGTGGCGGCGATCCTGCGGGTGGACTGCATCAAGCTCGTGCTGGAAAGCAACGCCAATTCGGAGGGTGAGATCGCCGTCCGCCGACTCGGTGACGTGCTGAACGTGGTCCAGCCGGGTTTCATCGAAAGCTACCTGACCCAGGGGCGCGACGGCATCCCGACCCGCCCCGTCACCCTGCGCCAACTCCGCCCCGAGAGCGAGTTCCTCTATGGCGAGGCCGCCGGCTGGATCAATTCCGAGGCGCTGCTGAAGCTCGATTTCGGCCCCGGCACCCTGCCCGGCATGCTCACACTCGGCTCCGAGGACCCGCACCAGTTCCGCCCCAACCAGGCGACCGATCTGCTGGCTTTCTTCGCCGGCGTCTTTGAACGGCAGATGCGCCGGTGGCTGAGCTGATCCATATCTCGGACGGGCTGCGGGACGCGATGTCCCGCTGGCTGGACCATCTGCGCGCCATCGACGGCGTGGCCGAGAACACGATCACGGCCTATCAGCGCGACCTTCTGAGCTTCCTCGCCTTCCTGACTCGCCATCACGGCGACAGTCTCGGCCGGGCCCCGCTCGCCCGACTCACGATCTCCGATATGCGCGCCTGGATGGCGCATGAACGCGGTCGCGGCATCGCGGCCCGATCCCTGGCCCGCGAACTCTCTGCGGTGAAAAATTTCGCCGGCTGGATGGCCGAACGCGACGGCTTCGATGCCACTGCCATCCTCGCCGCGCGCGCCCCGAAATACCGCCGCAAGCTCCCCCGCCCGCTGGCCGAGGACGCCGCCAAAGCCGTGCTGGAGACGGTCGAGTTTCAATCCGAGGATCCCTGGATCGCCGCCCGCGATGTCGCCGTGGTGACGCTGCTCTATGGCTGCGGGCTGCGGATCTCCGAGGCGCTCGGTTTGACCGCCGACGCCCTGCCATTGAGCGAGAGCCTGCGCATTCGCGGCAAAGGTGGCAAGGAGCGCATCGTCCCGCTCCTGCCCGCGGCCCGCGATTCTGTGTCTCGCTACCTTGCCCTCTCCCCCTGGCCCGCCGAGCCCGGCACGCCGCTCTTTCGCGGCAAGCGCGGTGGCGCGCTCAACCCGCGCCTGATTGCCAAGGTGATGGAGCGCACCCGCCTTCAACTCGGCCTTCCGGCGTCGGCGACACCCCATGCCCTGCGCCACAGCTTCGCCACCCACCTCCTGTCCGCCGGCGGCGACCTGCGGGCGATTCAGGAACTGCTCGGCCACGCCTCACTCGCCACAACCCAAGCCTATACAGCCGTCGACACAGCGCGGCTGATGGAAGTTTACGATCAAGCTCATCCCCACGCGACCGAGAGAGGATGACGCCCGAAACACGCCACAAACCACTCCTGAGCCCCGCAAGGGGCGAGGCAAAGGGAATGGCGCGGTACGCGCCGCTGCTGAACAGCCCAAAGACGGAAGCCGAAGCGGAGGTGCCCCCTCGGCGCTCGCGGCCTTCGGCCGCTCCCGCCATTGGGGCCGGGCGCGCCTTCGGCGCGTGTCTTTGGTTGCAACCCGACCCGCCCCGGCCATAAGATCCCGCGACCTTGCAGATTTCCCGACCGACCGTCGCCAGAAAGCACGTATGAAGCCTGAACATCGCGCCTATTCCGTCCACCTGCTCACCGCGACAGGCGCCGTGCTTGCCATGCTCGCCCTGATTTCGGCGGTGAATTACAACTGGCCGATGATGTTCGTCTGGCTCGTGGCCGCCTTCGCGGTGGATGGCATCGACGGGCCGTTGGCGCGCCGATACGATGTCCAGTCAAACGCCCCGCAGGTCGATGGGGCACTGCTCGACCTGATCGTCGATTACCTTACCTACGTCTTCATACCAGCGTTTGCGCTCTACGCCTCTGGCCTCATGCCCGGCTGGACCGGCTGGGCGGCGCTGGTCGGCATCACCTTCACCTCGGCGCTCTATTTCGCCTATACCGGCATGAAGACAACCGACCATTCCTTCTCCGGCTTCCCCGGCTGCTGGAATATGGTCGTGCTCGTCATCTTTGCGTTGAAGCCGCCGGTCTGGCTCTGCCTGATCGTGATCGTTGCCCTCGCAGCCGCGATGTTTACCTCGCTCCGCTTCATCCACCCGGTCCGCACGCAGCGCTGGCGGGCAATCTCGCTGCCGATGATCCTGATCTGGACGATCTGCGGGGCCTGGGCGGCCTGGGTCTCGTTCGATCCGCAAAGCTGGGCCCGCGTCGGGCTGATCATCTCCAGCCTCTATCTCGTCAGCGCGGGCGTGCTGCAACAGATCCTGCCCCAACGCAGCGCCAAAGCCTCCACCTCCTGATCACTCAGAGGAAGGGATCCGGCTGGTAGCCGACTCCGGCGAGGTAGAGCCCCTGCGGCGGACAGACAGGCCCACAAACCGACCGGTCGCGTGCCTCCAGCGCCTCGCGGACCTGCTCCGGCTCCCACGCCCCTGCCCCGACCCGCTCCAGAGTGCCGACAAAGCTGCGCACCTGATTGTGCAGGAAAGAACGCGCCCGGACATGGAAATGAACTTCCGGGCCGAGCGGCGTCTCCACCGCGCGCACATCGAGCTGGTCCAGCGTCCGAACCGGGCTGTCGGCTTGACATTCGGAGGCCCGAAAGGTCGTGAAATCATGTCGCCCGAGTAAGAAATCCGCCCCAGCCCGCATCCGGGAAACATCCAACGGATAGCCCACGCGCCAGACTTTCCCCGCAGCCAGCGCCGCAGGCGCCCGGCGATTGAGCAGTCGGAAGAGATAGCGTCGCTCCCCGGCCGAGAAGCGGGCATGCCACGCCTCCGAGACCTTCACGACGTCGACAATCGCCACTGGCAGAGGCTTGAGATGAAAGTTCAGGGCCTCGGAAAGGCGAAAGGGCTCCCAGTCTCGTTCCATATCGGCATGGGCGACCTGCGCAAGCGCATGCACACCGGAATCGGTCCGCCCCGCAGCCGCAATCGTTGGCCGGTCCCGCTGGAGCCGACCAAGGGCTTCCTCCACCGCCTGCTGGACGGAAGGGTGCTCTTTCTGGCGCTGCCAGCCGGCGAAGGGGGCGCCGTCATATTCGATCTTGAGGGCATAACGTGGCATATCGGCGCCTTAGCCGTTCGGGGCCGCGCTGTCCATGGACAGGCGACGAAACGGGAGAGACGGCGGACAGGCGCGACAGACTGCCGGTCCGAGGCGGGCGCGGCTACCGCGACATCGCTGCCATCGACGCAAAGCGAAAGCTGAACCGGAATATGCCCCCTCTCCGCCCGCAGGATCGCTCCACACGGCCCGAAACCAAACGGGGTCGAAAATGAGAACGCCCCGGATGCGTTTCACATCGGGGCGTTCGTCACATCG
This sequence comes from Tropicimonas sp. TH_r6, assembly GCF_033101155.1. Taxonomy (NCBI): domain Bacteria; kingdom Pseudomonadati; phylum Pseudomonadota; class Alphaproteobacteria; order Rhodobacterales; family Roseobacteraceae; genus Tropicimonas; species Tropicimonas sp. TH_r6. The sequence continues at coordinate 112,496 of NZ_JAWMPX010000007.1, read as the reverse complement.
ATTGTCTGGTCCCGAGACCTGGCAATGAGCCGCGCGTCAATGCCCGGTCAGCACCAGCCCGTTGATCGGCAGCATCATCGTCTGGATGCGCAGGATGAGTGCATGCACGAGGCCCACCGTGTCGACCATGTGCAGATACAGCCCCTCCCAGAACCCGACCTCTTCATTTTCCAGCTTGTCGTGATTGTCGGTGTAGAGGTTCAGGATACATTTCGAACCGGGCGCGATCCGGTCGGTCGACCCCTCGAAAACCTCTTCCACAAGCACCGGAACGGTGGCCGGACGGGCCCTGTCCTGCACATCGATCAACTGGTCGGTGGGGCGAAACTGACCGGCGGCCAGAACCGTCGGCACGGCCTGGACCTTCACCGGCAGGATCACGAAAGGCAGCGAGAGGCAGGTCATCTCGCCAATCATGCCTTCCTTGATGACCTGCGCATTGAGCTGGTTGAAACCGCCCTGGAAGAACCCGTCGCTGAACTCCGGCGGAACCAGCAGGCCGGCCGGACGCATGAACGGATTGACGATATCGCCAACCTGCAGGGCAAATTGCTGCACCACGCCGTCAACCCCGGCATAGACCGTCATCTTCGAGAGCGCCGTTTCGGCCTCGACAAGACTTGCCTGTGCCGTCTCGAGCTGTGCCGGCAGGCTGACATCGATCCTGGTCTGAACAGAGAAGAGCTGCGCCTCCGCGGCCTCAAGCGCGCCTTCGCGTGAATCCACTGTGTTCTGCAGCTTCTCCACATCGCGCGGACTGACAGCCGCCGAACCCTCGTCGAGCAGCTGCTTGCGCACCTCGTACTCGTCGATCGCCTGCTGCAAGGCGCCCATGGCCTGATCCACGCCGCCCTTTGCGACAGCCTTGTCCGCCTCCGCCAGCGCAAACTGGGCCTCGACCTCGGCGATCCGCTTGTTGGCACTCTCGACGGCCGCCTTCTGCGTCCTGTCGTCGAGCGTGAACAGAACATCGCCTGTTTTCACCTCGCTGTTGGTCGTCACGAAGATCTCCTTCACCCGGCCATTGCCTTCCGGAAGGATCGACACCGTGCGGAAGAAGGACGTCACGTTGGTCGTCGAGGGATGGTAATAGAACACGACGGTGATCAGCGCGATCGTCAGCATCAGACAGGTCGTCAGACCGATCCGAAGCTCATACCAGACCGAGAACAGCGTGATCTCCTTGCCAAGGCGCTTGCCTTGCCTGAATCGCCGGTAGAGGTAATCGGGCAGCAGCGTGAATGTCGCACAGAAGAGAAGCTCAAGCATCTTTCTCGCCCTCCTCGCTGCGGCCTTCCCAGGAGTCGAGATCGACATAATCGTCCCGCGATGCGCGGTTCCGGCGCGAAACTTCCGCCTGCTGCTCCGGTTCGGGCATTTCCGAGCCTGACATCTTCTGCAGGGACATGGCGATGGATCTCAGTGGCGTGAGGAAATCCGGTATCGAAACCGCCGCCAGAAGCAGCGCCAGGATCCAGAACGCGTTGTTATGGGTCAGCAGGCCGATCAAGGCCATGATCGCCACCAGCTGATACTGCGCCGGGCTCTTGGAATGCGCCATCTGCTCGGGCAAGGCGTGCAGCTTGAAGTAAAAGATCCCCAGCCCGAGTACCAGAAGCAGGACGAAGATCACGACAACGACGAAAAGCACATCCGTCTGTCCCGGCGGGGTCACGTACATCGGCAGATGCACGGCGCCTTCGGCTGTTTGGGAATCGGCCATGGAAACCTCTCTGTTTCATTTCTTTCTTAATACCTTAGGTTGCATATTTCGCGTGGCGGGCCAACAGGCGAGCGTCCCGGACCCCGGTTGTTTCCGGCCATGCCTGATCGCCCCCCCGGAAATCACGGCAACGTGGCCGGAACTCCATGATGAGCGGATTGCAATCATTGGGTTTGCGCGCTGAGGGGCACGGAATCAAGGCCGAAGGCCGCCGTGCCCGCGCCGGACCGTCCCGGCGGTCTGGCGCTTCCGCATCCTCGCGCAACGGATTGAACGATTTCGGACTTGGCAGGGATCAAGTGCAGACCACAACTGTTGCGGCGCCAACCCACGGTCCGGCGCGGGCACGGCTCACGTTGCGCCCCTTGCTTTCGCGGCGAAAGTCCGATCCGTCCGCTGATTGTCACCACTGGCCCTCGGCCACAAAAGAAAAGGGCCCGCCGAAGCGAGCCCTTTCCAAGGATCGGGAGATGCCTAGTCGATCCGGCTCAGCAGGTCGTCGAGGCTCTTCTTGGCGTCGCCGAAGAACATCCGCGTGTTCTCCTTGTAGAAGAGCGGGTTCTCGATGCCCGAATAGCCCGTGCCCTGGCCGCGCTTCGAGACGAAGACGACCTTGGACTTCCAGCATTCCAGGACCGGCATGCCGGCGATGGGCGAGTTGGGATCGTCCTGGGCGGCCGGGTTGACGATGTCGTTGGAGCCGATGACGATCGAGACATCCGTTTCCGGGAAGTCCTCGTTGATCTCATCCATCTCCAGCACGATGTCATAGGGCACCTTGGCTTCGGCCAGCAGCACGTTCATGTGGCCCGGCAGGCGGCCGGCAACGGGGTGGATCGCGAAGCGAACCTCCTTGCCCTTGGCACGCAGACGGCGGGTCAGCTCGGCAACGCTTTGCTGAGCCTGCGCCACGGCAAGACCGTAGCCCGGGATGATGACAACGCTGTCCGCATCCTCAAGCGCAGAGGCCACACCATCGGCGTCGATGGCAACCTGCTCACCGGTCACTTCAGCCGCCGGTTCGCCCGAGCCGCCGAAGCCGCCAAGGATCACCGAGACAAATTGCCGGTTCATCGCCTTGCACATGATGTAGCTGAGGATCGCACCGGAGGAACCGACCAGCGCGCCGACCACGATCAGCAGGTCGTTGCCGAGCGAGAAGCCGATAGCCGCCGCGGCCCAGCCCGAGTAGCTGTTCAGCATCGACACCACGACGGGCATGTCGGCGCCGCCGATCCCCATGATGAGGTGGTAGCCGATGAAGAGCGCCGCCAGCGTCATCAGGAAGAGCGGGAAGAAGCCGCCGGTGTTGAAGTACCAGATCAGGCAGACAAGCGACAACGCAGCGGCAGCGGCGTTCAGCATGTGACCGCCGGGCAGCTGCTTGGGCTTGCCGTCCACGGACCCGGCAAGCTTGCCGAAAGCGACGACGGAGCCGGTGAAGGTGATCGCACCGATGAAGACGCCGAGGAAGAGCTCGACCTTCAGGATGTTGACCTCGACCGGGGTCTTGTGCGCCAGAACGGCGGCGAAGCCTTCAAGTGCCTCACGTGCGCCCACATCCATCGCCAGCACACGGCCAAGCTCGAAATGGGCGTTGAAGCCGACAAAGACGGCCGCGAGACCGACGAGGCTGTGCATGGCAGCGACGAGCTGCGGCATCTCGGTCATCTGGACGCGCTTGGCGACCACGACACCGATGGTGCCGCCGCCGGCGATCAGGATCAGCGAGAGCAGCCAGAAGCCGGAGCCCGGGCCGATCAGCGTCGCGAAGATCGCGAGCGCCATGCCGACAATGCCATACCAGACAGCGCGCTTTGCGCTTTCCTGGCCAGAAAGTCCCCCCAGCGAAAGGATGAAGAGGACAGCCGCAACGATATAGGCGGCAGTGGTAAAGCCTTCCATTGTCTCGCCCTCCTTAGGATTTCTGGAACATGGCGAGCATGCGCCGGGTGACGAGGAAACCGCCGAAGATGTTGATCCCGGCCATGAAGATCGAGAGCGCGGCGAGAATGACGACCAGCCACGAGCCCGAGCCGACCTGCATCAGCGCGCCGAGGATAATGATCGACGAGATCGCGTTGGTGACGGCCATGAGCGGCGTGTGCAGGCTGTGCGCGACGCCCCAGATGACCTGGAAGCCAACAAAGACGGCCAGCACAAAGACGATGAAGTGCTGCATGAAGCTCGCCGGCGCATAGGCACCCACCAGCAACAGCAGCGCACCGCCAATCCCGAGCAGCATGAACTGGTTCTTCGTCTGGGCGCGGAACTCGGCCTTTTCGATCGCCAGCTTCTCTTCGCGGGTCAGCTCTTTCGGCTTCTCCGCGGGCTTCTGCGCCGCAATCGCCTGGATCTTTGGCGGCGGTGGCGGGAAGGTGATCTCGCCCTCATGGGTGATGGTGGCGCCACGGATGACGTCATCTTCCATGTCATGATTGACCGCGCCGTCCTTCTCGGGCGTCAGGTCGGTCATCATGTGGCGGATATTGGTGGCGTAGAGCGTCGAGGACTGCGCGGCCATGCGGGACGGGAAGTCCGTGTAGCCAACGATGGTCACGCCGTTGTCGGAGACGATCTTTTCGTCCTTGACGGTCAGTTCGCAATTGCCGCCACGCTCTGCGGCGAGGTCGACGATGACAGAGCCGGGCTTCATCATCTCGACCATGTCCTTGGTCCAGAGCACCGGCGCGTCCCGGTTCGGGATCAGCGCGGTGGTGATGACGATGTCCATCTCCGGCGCCAGTTCGCGGAACTTCGCAAGTTGGGCGTCGCGGAACTCAGGGCTGGACGGCGCGGCGTAGCCACCGGTCTCGGCTCCGTCCGTCTGGTCTTCGTCGAACTCGAGGAAGACGAACTCGGCGCCCATGGATTCGATCTGCTCGGCCACTTCGGGGCGAACGTCGAACGCATAGGTGATGGCGCCGAGGCTGGTCGACGTCCCAATCGCGGCCAGACCGGCTACACCGGCGCCCACAACCAGCACCTTGGCGGGCGGAACCTTGCCCGCGGCCGTCACCTGGCCGGTAAAGAAGCGGCCGAAATTGTTGCCCGCCTCGATCACCGCACGGTAGCCGGCGATATTGGCCATGGAGGACAGGGCGTCCATCTTCTGCGCGCGGCTGATCCGCGGCACCATGTCCATGGCGATGACACTTGCGCCCTTCGCCTTCGCGGCTTCCATCAGCGCCTCGTTGGAGGCAGGATAGAAGAAGGAAATCAACGTCTTCTCAGGTGTCAGCAGATCGATCTCTGCGTCTTCCGGCGGCCGAACCTTGGCGATTATATCACATGTGGCAAACAGCTCCTCTGCGCTGCCCACGACCTCGACACCAGCCTCTGCATATAGCGCGTCCGAGAGCCCGGCGAGCACGCCCGCTCCGCTCTCGATCACACAATCATACCCGAGCTTCTGAAGCTGCTTGGCAGAGTCTGGTGTCATAGCGACACGTGACTCGCCCGGGAATACCTCCCGCGGGGAACCTATCTTCACGTCTCCGTCCCTTTCGTTCGGATGTGGCGCGGCGTTGCGCGCCACAACATGGCGTTCTCCGAGGCAGTGTTTCGCACCCCGAATGCGCCTTTTCCAGCTAAATCGATAGAGCGCGGCGTTATGCTCAGATCCAACGCCGGGTCACACGCGCCCATTGCTCGAATTCCGGGCCGAAATCCTCCTTGAGCCAGGTTTCTTCCTCGGAAATGAAGCGATCCGTGATCACCCACAGGAAAAGCGGAACCAACAGGAGGCTCGGCCAGGCGGACCAGTGCAGGATACAGCCCAGCAGCAGCATCGCGTCTCCAAGATAGATCGGGTTGCGCGAGCGGGCGAAGACACCGTTGGTCACCAGGAAACGAGCATGCTGGTGCGGCACGAAGGTCGTATGGTTCTGCCGCATCTGCACCACGGCCACCAGCATCAGCAACACGCCGCCGCCGATCAGCAGCCCGGACGCGAGATCCGTGAGCGGATGATCGAACCGGCCGACAGGCAGTCGCGTGGCCTGCACCCAGGCCAGCCCCAGAAAGAGCAGCAACCAGGCGGGGGGGATGTCCAGCCATTTCACGAGTGACATCTTCGGCATGATGGCTCCAGCTTGTTGTCTGTCGCTTCAAATATCCTGTCACGAAAGATCCGCAAGCCCGTGTCGCGGTGACAGCAGACGGTGTCGGCATTAGCCACCCTTCCCTGAAAGCGCCGGAGGATCGCCGCGAAACCGGCGCCCTCGGTTTGAATCCGTGCCCGAAGGCTCAGCACCGATCTCCTCATTTTGCCTCTTGCGGCCTCTCTCCTGGTCGCATCGGTCGCACCCCCGCCTTCCCACTGGCGCCCCGCCATGACCGTCGCTAGGGTCGCCGCATGATCCGGTATGCCGCCACCCGACTGATTTCGCTTGGCTTGTCGCTCATGGCGGCGAGCTTTGTGATTTTCGCGGTGGTCGAAGTCATTCCGGGCGACCCCGCCGCCTTCATGCTCGGGATGAACGCGTCCGAGGAAACCGTCGCCGCCCTGCGTGACGAGCTTGGCCTCACAGGCTCGCTGCCCGCGCGCTATCTCGGCTGGGTCACCGGTATGCTCGGCGGCGATTTCGGCACCTCCTATACCTATCGCGTTCCGGTCTCCGAGTTGATCGCGGCGCGGCTCTGGGTCTCGCTGCCGCTGGCGCTTTACGCGCTGGCGCTCTCCACCTTGCTCGCCCTTCCCATTGGCATGCTGGCCGCCGCCCGGCGCGGACGGGCGACCGATTACGGCATCATGGGGCTGACGCAGCTCGGCATTGCCGTGCCGAATTTCTGGTTCGCCATGCTGCTCGTGGTGCTGTTCGCCATCACCTGGCCGATCTTTCCCGCCGGCGGCTTCCCCGGCTGGGAAAACGGGGCCTGGCCCGCGCTCAAGGCGCTGACCCTGCCGGCCGTGGCGCTGGCGCTGCCGCAGGCCTCCATCCTCGCCCGGGTCATGCGCTCCGCCCTGATCGAGACGCTGGGGCAGGACTATATCCGCACCGCCCGCGCCAAGGGGCTGACCGAGGGACAGGCGATCCGCAATCACGGGATGCGCAACGCGATGATCCCGGTCCTGACTATTGTCGGGCTGCAATTCTCATTCCTGCTGGCCGGCGCGATCATCATCGAGAAGGTGTTCTTCCTGCCCGGGCTCGGCTTGCTGATCTTCCAGGGCATCACGCAGCGTGACCTCGTCGTGGTCGAATCCGTCGTCATGCTGCTGGTCTTCGCGGTGATCCTCGTCACCTTCCTCGTCGATCTCGCCTATGCGCTGGTCGACCCCCGTCTGAGGCATTCGCGATGAGGCTCCCGGTCCAACTCATTCTCGGCATGGTGCTCTTCGGCCTCTTCCTCGCCGCGGCCCTGCTGTCGCTGGTCTGGACGCCCTTCGACGTCACCGAGCTCGACATCGCCCACAAGCTCGCTGCGCCGTCCGCCGAACACTGGCTCGGCACCGATCACCTTGGGCGCGACATGACCGCCATGCTGATGGCCGGGGCGCGGACCTCCATCGCCGTGGCGCTGATCGCCGTCGGCATCGGTATCGCGCTCGGCGTGCCGCTCGGGCTGGCTGCCGCCGCACGGCGCGGCTCGCTGCTCGACGAGGTCATCATGCGCGGCAACGACCTGATTTTTGCCTTTCCCTCGCTGGTCATCGCCATCCTGATCACCGCCGTCTTTGGCCCTTCGGCGATCAACGCCATTCTCGCCATCGGCATCTTCAACATCCCCGTCTTCGCCCGCGTGTCGCGCGGGGCCGCGCTGACCATCTGGCCGCGCGAGTTCATCCTCGCCGCCCGCGTCGCCGGCAAGCATTCGGCGCGGATCTCCGCCGAACATATCCTGCCCAATATCGCCAACCTGCTGGTGGTGCAGGGCACGATCCAGTTCTCCATGGGCATCCTCGCCGAAGCCGGCCTCTCTTATGTCGGCCTCGGCGCGCAGCCGCCCACCCCCTCCTGGGGCCGGATGCTGGCCGATGCCCAGACCTTCTTTTACGCCTATCCCCGCCTCGCCATCCTGCCCGGCCTCGCCATCGTGCTGACCGTTCTGGGGCTGAACCTGATGGGCGACGGGCTGCGCGACCTGCTTGACCCGCGCCTGCGGAGATCCGTCCGATGATCGCGCTGGAAAACATCTCGCTGCTCCTCGCCGGAATCCCGGTGCTGCGGGATGTTTCGCTGCGGATTCCGCCCGGCCAGACGCTCGGGCTGGTTGGCGAGAGCGGCTCGGGCAAGTCGATGACGGCGCTTTCGGTCATGCGACTCCTGCCGGACGGGTCGCAACTCTCGGGGCGGGTGCTGCTGGAGGGGCGCCCCCTGACCGATCTTCCAGAGCGCAAGATGTGCGCGGTGCGCGGTGGCCAGATCGGGATGATCTTTCAGGAGCCGATGACGGCGCTGAACCCGGTCCAGACCATCGGCGATCAGGTTGCCGAGACGCTGTTGGTCCATGGAGCGGCGCGGCGCTCGGAGGCGCGGGAGATCGCCAAGGAGCGGCTGGCGCGGGTCGGACTGGCGCCGGAGCGCTTCCCGCTCGACCGCTATCCGCACGAGCTTTCGGGCGGGCAACGCCAACGGGTCTGCATCGCGCTGGCCATCGCCCTGCGCCCCAAGCTGCTGATCGCCGACGAGCCGACCACAGCGCTGGACGTGACCACGCAAGCGCAGATCCTCGAGCTGATCCGCGAGCTGGTGCGCGAAGAGGGGATGAGCTGCCTCTTCATCACCCATGACCTCGCGGTCGTCGCCGAGATGGCCGACGAGATCGCTGTGATGAAGGCCGGCGAGGTGGTCGAACACGGGCCGACAGGCGAAGTGCTGCACGAGATGCGCCACCCCTATACGCGGGCGCTGTTCGAGGCGTCGCGGCACTGCCCTGAGCGGGCACCGATCGTGCAGGAGGCACCGCTTCTGGAGGTCGAAAACGCGTTGCGGGACTACCCGCTCAAGCGGCAGGGGCTGTTCGGGAGAAGGGAGCATTTCCGCGCCGTGGATGGCGTCAGCTTCGCGTTACGGCGCGGCGAAAGCCTTGGCCTCGTTGGCGAATCCGGCTGTGGTAAGTCGACCCTGACCCGCGCAATCCTCGGGCTGGAGCCGCTTCAGGGCGGCGCAATCCGGCTCGATGGCGAGGCGGTGTCGCCCACGATGCCAGCCGAGTTGCGGCGCCGGATGCAGGTGGTGTTTCAGGACCCTTATGGCTCTTTCAACCCGCGCTACAAGGTCTCGAAACTGCTGGCCGAGCCCTTCCACCTGATTGGTCGGCCGACGGATCTGGACGCACGGGTCGCGGAGGCGCTGGAGAATGTCGGGCTTCACGCGACGGATGCCGACAAGTTTCCACATGAGTTCTCCGGCGGTCAGCGGCAGCGGATCGCCATCGCGCGGGCGCTGATCGCTCGACCGGAACTGATCGTACTGGATGAAGCGGTCTCTGCGCTGGATGTCTCGGTTCGCGCACAGGTGCTCGATCTGCTGGCCGATCTGCAGGCGCGGTTCGGGCTGTCCTACCTCTTCATCGCGCATGACCTCAGCGTGGTGCGCTCGGTGACCGACCGGGTGCTGGTCATGCAAGCCGGGCGGATCGTCGAGGCAGGCGAAACGGAAACGGTTTTTGCAACCCCGCGCGCGGCCTATACGCGCGAATTGTTGGCGGCCGCACCAGTTCTCCCGGCGGCCTGAAGTAGCGACGAACCAACATGTTTTTCTTTTTTCGCAATAGGTTTTTAACTGGTTTGAGTCCAGTTTCCCGATGCGATGTGACGCTTCTGGAAGGATCAATCATGTTTTCTGTCTTCGCGAAGTTGATCGGGTTGTGGCCCGCCCAACCGCCCCGAATGGCTCGGGGAACAGGTCCCGCTGGCAGGCCGCATTCCGCAGGTCCGGTGCCGTCGCAGCCTTGTCCGGACGCTGGTGCGTCGGGTCAGGGCAATGTGGCCACGACAGATCTGGGCCTATCCCGAGTAGAGACGCCAGGCCGCAATTACGCCTCCGGAGACAGGGCCGCGACGGGACGGGCCGCGCGTTTTCCGCCGATACGGTAAGAAAGGCCCTGGCGCAGGGATCCGGGACCTTGTCAGGTTGCGCCAGCGCGGCAGCTCGCCCGGAGGCTGGCATCGCGGGCAAAAGACGCGCCGATGGACAGGACGATTGGCGCGCCCCGGTCCGGTATGTGGTTCAGGGGCGCGGAGATCCTACTTGTCGAGGCTGCCCGCGAGGCGGATGAGGCGGAGCGCCTCGGCGCGGTAGCCAAACGGATCCTCGCCACGCGCATTGCCGGCCAGCGCCGCTGCCGCGTCGTAGTCCCAGTCTCCCAGATAAACCGAGCCGCGCAGGAGTTGGCCGAAGCCGGCAATCGCCGTGGCGAAGCGGGTTTCGACTGAGGCCTGCGAGACCTCTGCCGGGATCGGCGTCTCGATCAGCCGGCTCTCGCTGCCACCCGGCTCCTTGTAGCGCAGGCGCAGGAAGCCAAGCTCCCCGTTTGCGCCCTCGGGCGTGGCGGCGGGCTGATAGCGCAAAGGTTCGTTCAGCACGGCGGACGAGCCGACAGGCGTGACCTCGTAAAGCGCCGTCACCTGATGCCCGGCGCCGATCTCGCCGGCATCGACCTTGTCATTGGCGAAATCCTCGCGCCGGAGCGCGCGGGTCTCGTAGCCGATCAGCCGGTATTCGGCGATCTCGGCGGGGTTGAACTCGACCTGGATTTTCACGTCCTGCGCGATGGCGAAGAGTTGCCCGGTAAGCTGGTCGACCAGCACCTTCTGCGCCTCGGCGATGGTGTCGATATAGGCGGCCTGCCCGTTGCCAGCCTGTGCCAGCGCCTGCATGGTCGCATCGTCGAGATTGCCACGCCCGAAGCCAAGCACGGAGAGGAACGCGCCGCTCTCGCGCTTGCGGGCGATGAAATCTTCCAGCGCCTCCGGGTCATGGATGCCGACATTGAAATCGCCATCGGTGGCCAGCAGGATGCGGGAGACCTCGCCCTCGCCTTTCATGGTCTCGGCCAACGCATAGGCCTGTTCCAGCCCCGCCTGCCCCGCCGTCGAGCCGCCCGCCTCCAATCGGTCCAGCGCGGCGAGGATCTTGCTGCTCTCTCCGGCCGGGGTCGGCTCCAGCACCGCGCCGGCACTGCCAGCATAGGCAACGATCGCGACCTCGTCCTCGGCGCGCAGCTCACCCAGCATCAGCCGCAGCGACTGTTTCAGAAGCGGCAGCTTGTCGGGGTCCTGCATCGAGCCGGAGGTGTCGATCAGGAAGACGAGGTTGAGTGGCGGGCGGTCCTCCAGCGCCGGAAGCGCGCCTTGCAGACCGATATGCAGGATCTGCGTGTCCGGATTCCAGGGCGTCGGGCTGACGCCGAGCGTGGTCGCGAAGGGCGCGCCGCCCGGTTCGGGCGCGGGATAAGCATAGGGGAAATAGTTTACCATCTCCTCGATGCGCACGGCCTCGGTGGGCGGCAGGCTGCCATTCATCAGCGAGGAACGGATAACCGACCAGGACGCGGTGTCGACATCGACGGAGAAGGTCGAGACCGGCTGGTCGGCAACGGCGGTCACGCCGGAGGGGTCTTCATTTGCGAAGGCTTCGGTATCGACATCGACCGGCGCGGGGCGGGCATCGCTGTCGGCCGTGAGCGCGCGAGAGACCACGCTGGTCTCCGGCGCGGCGCGAGACAGCGCAAGGCGGCCCTCGACCTTCAGGGACTGCTCCACCAGGGGTGACGGCGGCGCGGCCGAAGACAAGTCCATCGCCAGCTCGGCCTCGGCGAGGACCGGTTCGTCCAGCAGGACAGGCGCCTCGGGCGCGCTGTCGATGTCCAGGTCGTGGGCGCCATCCGTGCCGGGGCCGAAGGCGGTGTCCTGCGGCAGGACGATCAGGAGTGCGAGGCCGGCGGTAACGAGGCCAGTGGTGGCGGCGAGGCCGGCGCGGGTCGTGAGGGCGTGGATCATCGAAATTCCTCCATCAATCAGGCGCCCCCAAACGGGGCGGCTGTTGGAGGGACGCGGCTCGATGGAGGATTCTTGGGTGGTCCCGGCGCTTTCTGCAGTTTCCGCGAAAGCCGTGTCAAAGGCAGACATCGCGGCGGCGATATCGTCTGCCTTGCGGGCCGGGTCGGCCTCCGGCGAGCCGGATTTCAGAGCGGCGCGGAGCCGTTCGAGATCGTCTGTCATTGGTCCTCCTCCGCAAGCGCACGCAGGGCTTTCTTCACTTCGGACATGCGCCAGGCGACCGTTCCTTCTGAAAGACCGAGCACCGAGGCCGCCTCGGCTTGGGTCAGTTCCTCCGCGAGGATCAGCACGGCGGTGTCCCGCAGGTCGGGTTTGAGCCGCGCCATGGCGCATTCGAGCCAACCGACGGCGTCGCGTGTTTCCGCGTCGCCGGCACGGCGGGCGATTTCCCAGTCGCCCCAGCCATCGGCGGCTTTCGCGTGGGTTGCGGCCCGGCGGCGGCGGTCATGCGAGGCATTGACGGCGACGCGATAGAGCCAGGTGGTGAAACGGGCCTCGCCGCGAAAGCTCTTCAGCTTGGACGGCAGGGCGAGGCAGATGTCCTGGGTCAGGTCCTCGGCCTCGGCCCGCGCCCCGGTGAGGCGCATGGCGAAGGCAAATAGCCTGTCATAGTGCCGCGCGAGCAAGGCGGCAAAGGCGTCTCGGTCGCCATGTCCGGCGGCCCGGGCCAGGGCGTCGTCATCGGTTGTCATGCGCATGTCATCCCGTCTGACGGGCGCGGAAAGGAAATCCTTGGCGCAAGGGATAGATTTTTTTCGGGGCGGTCAATGAGAGAGATGGGACAATGCTGCCGTTCGCTGTCGCCCCGAAACGCTCCAGCGGTAGCCGCGCCAATCAGCAGTCAGACCCAACGTCCGCAGCCGTCTCCCTGGGTAAACCAGGCGTCCACGCAATTCCGGCAGGGCGGTTCGAGGTTTCGGTTTCCAGCCTCCCTTTTGACCTGCAACACAACCAACGGTCCCTCGCTCCCTATTCGAACTCCATCTCCTCATAGACCCGCCCGGCATTCTTCGTCGCCAGTTCTTCGAAGGTGTCGAGGGTCCGATAGGCCTCCTGATCAACGTAATAGGCCTCAGCCAGATCCCCGCCATTCTCCAGATGTTCACCGATCTTTTCGCGCAGATGCACCAGGTAGTCCCGGGTGTAGCGCCGTACCTGGTCCATATTGGTCGGATGTCCGTGCCCCGGGATCACGTAGGTCGCGTCCAGCGGCTCGAATTTGGTCTCCCAGGTCTCGATCCATTCGGAGGTGATCGTGTCTGGAAAGATCGGCAGCATCCGTTCATGAAAGGCGATGTCTCCGGCAATCACGAGCCCCTGTTCCGGGAGCCAGACCTGCGTATCGCCCGGTCCATGGGCTGGACCGAGATGCAGCACCTCGATTTTCGTGTCGCCAAGCGAAGCGTCATAGCTGTCCTCGAAGGTCAGGGTCGGCCCCTGGATCTCCGTCCCCTCCGCCTTGTCCCTGTTGTAGCGGATCATGCCGTCGAGGATCTGTTGCCCATATTCCTCGACCTCATGGGCAGCATCGACATGGCCGAGAATCGGTACGCCCTGCGCGGCCCAATAAGAATTGCCGAGCACGGCATGCCCCTGCCCGTTCTCGTTGATCACCAGCTTTACCGGCTGGTCCGTCACCGCCTTGATCTCCGCATGCAGCGCCTCGGCCAGGATCGCCGCTGCACCGCCATTGATCACGACCACCCCTTCAGACGTCACGATGAAGCTCAGGTTGTTGTTATGGCCGGAGTTTTCATAGGTCGGTGGTGCTGTCGCCCCGATCGCCGAGAACACGCCGGGGATCACCTCGACCGGTTTCGAATAGAGCGGGCTCTGCGGGTATTGGTCGGCAATGTCCTCGCTGGCCCCGGCCACGAGCGGCAAAATGCAAAGCGCCAGCGCAAGGCGCGAAATCTGGTACATGAACTGTCCTCCCTATTCGCACATATTCGTATTTGAGAATGCTTTGTCCAGACAAATCCTGTCGCAGCCCCTTTTCGCCGGCCCCTAGGCATTGCGCCCTCGGGGCCATATGTGTTGGTCGTGCAGCGAAAGAGGGTCCTGTGGTTATCGGTAGATTGGCGAATGGTCTGATACAGGGCGTGGAGGATGCGGGCTCGGCCCTGTCGGAGGCGCTGTTCGAACCGGTGATCCGCGTTGGCGTGACCGGCTTTGCGCGGGCGGGCAAGACCGTGTTCATCACGTCGCTTGTGGCCAACCTGATGGATCGCGGCCGAATGCCCGGTCTCGCCGCCGCCGCCGAAGGGGCGATTACCGGCGCTTGGCTGCAGCCCCAGCCAGACGACACCGTGCCCCGCTTTGCCTTCGAGCAGCATCTCGCGGCGCTGACCGGCCCGGCGCCGCATTGGCCCGAGCCGACAAGCGCGGTCTCCGAGCTGCGGCTCTCGCTGAAGGTGCAGCCGCGCGGAATGCTCGGCACGTTGTCCGGGCCGCGCACCGTCCATCTGGACATTATCGACTATCCAGGCGAATGGCTGCTGGATCTCGAACTGATGGACCAGAGCTATGATGACTGGTCCGCCGAGATCCTCGCCCGCGCCGAACCGCGCAGCGCCGCCGCGCCCTTCCTCGAAACGCTGCGCGAAACGGATTGCGACGCCGAGTTTGGCGAAACCGCCGCCCAGGCATTGGCCGAGTCCTATACCGCCTATCTCCGCGCCGCCCGCGCCGATGGCTTCTCGGACTGCACACCGGGCCGTTTCCTGATGCCCGGCGAGCTGGCAGGCTCGCCCGCGCTGACCTTCGCCCCCCTGCCCCGCCCGGAGACGCGCCCCTCGCGCGGCGCGCTGCGCCGCGAGATGGAGCGCCGCTACGAGGCCTATAAATCCCGCGTGGTCAAACCCTTCTTCCTCGATCACTTCGCCCGGATCGACCGGCAGGTCGTGCTGGTCGACCTTCTCGGAGCGATTCATTCCGGCCCGGCCGCGGTCGAGGATCTCGGCCGCTCGATGAACGACATCCTTGGCGCCTTCCGCCCCGGCCGCAACGCCTGGCTGACCCGGCTTCTCGGCCAGAAGCGCGTCGAGCGCATCCTCTTTGCTGCCACCAAGGCCGATCATATCCATCACAGCCAGCACGGGCAGATGACCGCGATCATGGAGGCGATGCTGCGCCAGGCCCGCGACCGCGCCGATTTCGCCGGCGCGAAAACCCGCGCCATGGCCATCGCCTCGCTGCGCGCCAGCACGGAGGAAACGCGCTCAGTCGACGGCGCCGAGCTGGGCATGGTGCGCGGGCGGCTGGAAGACGGGCGCGATGCGGTTCTCTACCCCGGCACCCTGCCAGAGGATCCCTCCCGCCTGCTTGTGCCCGCGCAGCAGGGCGCCGAGCGCTGGCTCGACGGCGACTATTCGGTGATGAAATTCGCCCCCGCCGCCTCGACCCTGAAACCCGGCGAGGGTCCGCCGCATATCCGGCTCGACCGGGCGGCCGAGTTCCTGATCGGGGACAAGCTGCGATGAACGGCACGGCGCGCATAGACACGACATCGCCGGACAGCCGGCAGGAAGGGAGCCGCGCATGAGCGAGACACCGAAAGGCCCGGTCCTTATCGAGATCGACGCACAGGACGCATCCGGCGCCCCCCCGGCCTCCGGACCGGCCGACGCGCCACCCGTGCCCGATGCTGTGGAACTGCCGCAAGGCGTGGCGATGCAACAGGCGATCTCGCTCGCCAGCCGCCGCCCCTCGCGGATCGGCCGGCTCTTCTGGGCCGCGGCGTTGAGCTTCGTCACCTTTGCCGCCTCGGTCGCGGCCTGGGATTTTGTCACCTCGATGTTCGGGCGCAATTCCGCGCTCGGGACGCTGGCGCTCGGGCTGCTCGGCGCGGTGCTGCTGAGCCTGCTGCTGATGGCGCTGCGGGAGGCGGCGGGGTTCTTCCGACTGTCGCGTCTCGACAAGATCCATCGCGACGCCAATGCTGCGATCACCACCGGCGATCTCGCCGCGGCGCGCGGTGTGGCCGAGCGCCTGGACGGGCTCTATGCCGGACGCCGCGAGCTGGAGCTTGCGCGCGAAAGCTTCAAGGCGCGGGCCAGCGAACAGTTTGACGCCGACGCGCTGCTCGGCCTAGCGGAGACGGAGCTGATGGCACCGCTCGACGAGGCGGCGCGGCGCGAAGTCGAGTCGGCCGCTCGGCAGGTCGCCACCGTGACGGCCATCGTACCGCTGGCGCTGGCCGATGTGGTGACAGCGCTGCTGTCGACCACGCGCATGATCCGCCGTATCGGGGAGATCTATGGCGGGCGCTCGGGCACGTTGGGCAGCCTGCGGCTGACCCGCTCCGTTCTGACCCATCTCGTCGCCACTGGCGCTGTCGCTGTCGGGGACGACCTGATCTCCTCGGTGGCCGGCGGCGGGTTGCTGAGCAAGCTGTCGCGGCGCTTCGGCGAGGGTGTTGTCAATGGCGCTCTGACCGCCCGGGTGGGCGTTGCGGCCATCGAGGTCTGTCGGCCGCTGCCCTTCCACCGGGGCCGGAAACCTTCGGTCTCCCGCATCGTGAAACGCGCACTTGCCGGGCTTTTCAGCTCGGAGGGCAAACCGAAAGAGGACTAGGCCCGGACCGCGCGAAAAGATGCGAACAGGACAGCCTTTCAAGGCCTGCGCGATGAACGCCGTGGCAGCACCACCCCCCGCGGGCCGGTGGTCAACCGTCCTTCAGCAGACGCGCCACGCGCGGCGCAAAATAGGTCAGGATGCCGTCGCAGCCCGCCCGCTTGAAGGCCAGAAGGCTCTCCAGCATCGCCTTCTCGCCGTCGAGCCAGCCATTGGCGGACGCGGCCTCGATCATCGCGTATTCCCCCGAGACCTGATAGGCGAAGGTCGGCGCACCAAAGGTGTCCTTCACCCGGCGACAGATGTCGAGATAGGGCATCCCCGGCTTGATCATGACCATATCCGCGCCTTCGGTGAGGTCCCGCTCGATCAGGCGCAACGCCTCGTCGGTATTGGCCGGGTCCATTTGGTAGGTCTTCTTGTCGCCCTTGAGCGCGCCCGAGGCGCCAACCGCGTCGCGGAACGGCCCGTAGAAAGCAGAGGCATATTTCGCCGCATAGGACATGATCGTCACGTTCCGGTGCCCGGCAGCCTCCAGCGCGGTGCGCATGGCGCCGATCCGGCTGTCCATCATGTCCGAGGGGCCGAGAATGTCCGCCCCCGCCTCGGCCTGGGCCAGCGCCATCTTGACCAACGCCTCGACCGTCTCGTCATTAACGATCTCGTCATCAACCACATAGCCGTCATGGCCGTTGATATTGTAGGGGTCGAGGGCGATATCGGTCATCACGGCGATGCCCGGCACCTCGGCCTTGATTGCGCGAATGGCGCGGTTGGAGAGGTTTTCCGGATTCCAGGCCTCGGCACAATCCTCGGTCTTGAGCGCGGGGTCGGTATAGGGGAAGAGGCAGATCGCCGGGATGCCCAGCTCGGCCGCCTCCGCCGCCGCCTCCACGGTCAGGTCCACGGAGCGGCGCATCACGCCGGGCATGGAGGGCACCTCCTCGCGCACGCCCACGCCGTCCCGGACGAAGACCGGCCAGATCAGGTCCTCCCGCGTCAGGACATTTTCCCGCACCAGCGACCGCAACGGCTCAGTGCGGCGCAAACGACGATGGCGGGTTGCCGGGAAAGGGGCTTGGCTGGGGCGCATCGGGGGCCTCCGTTCTGGGATCTTGCTGTGGTTTTTCGGTCGCAGTTTGGCTCAGGTTGCACGGATCTGCTTCTATCTCAAGAGTTCGCGAGCGCGCGGTGACCGCGTTGCCTTGCGCCCTCCCCCAAGGGAAGCTAGGTCACAAGCTACGCGCGCGCGGAAAGGGTCCGGCGCTGCGCGCTATCGACAGGAGCTCTCCGGTGCAGGACTGGTATCAGACGGCGTTCGAACTGATCGACATGCGGTCGTTCTCGAACCTGTGGTACTGGATCGCGCTGGCCGTTCTCTGGTCGACCTCCAGCCACTGGGTTATCGGCGTCCCCTTCGACATGATCACCCGCGCACGCCGGTTCGGCGGCGAGGCGGAGGCGGACCTGCACGATATCGTGCGGGTCAATGTCAATCGCATCCTCTACATCATCGATACGGCCGGGATCTGGATCATCGCCATCGGCTGCTTTGCCCTGACGATGCTGGCGCTGCTTGGCTTCGTCTACTCGGTTGAATTTGCACAGGCGGTGTTCCTGCTGACGGCGCCGATGGGCATACTCTCCTGGATGTCGGTGCGCACGGCGCAGAAGATCCGGGATGCCGATGGGGCGGGCCTCCATGAAAAGCTCCAGATGCATCGTTTCCTGACCCAGATTCTGGGCATGGTCTCGATCTTCGTCACGGCCTTCTGGGGCATGTGGCAGAACATGACGCTGGGTGTTCTCTGAGGCCGTAACCGGCCATCAACCGACAGGTGTGAGGGAGAGATGCAGAAGACTATCCTCGACGAACGGCAACTTGACGCGCTTCTGGCGGAGATCTTTCCGCAGGTTGCGACCGATTTCCGGGTCGAACGGCTCACGAAAGACGGGATCGTTCTGCGGCTCTGCGTCGGGGAGAAACATCTTCGCCCGGGCGGAACGGTTTCCGGACCGTCGATCTTCGCGTTGGCCGATTGCGCCATGTATCTCGCCCTGATGAGCCGGATCGGGGCGGAGGCGCTGACGGTGACGACCAATTGCTCCATCGATTTCATGCGCAAACCGGAGGCGGGCCGGGACCTGCTCTGCGAGTTGCGCCTGCTCAAGCTCGGGCGGGTTCTGGCGGTGGGCGACGGGCTGGTGTTTTCGGAAGCGGAGGCGGCGCCTGTCGCGCGGGCCTCGCTGACCTATTCGATCCCGCCGAAACGCTCGGCATGACGGCGGGGCGGGAGACGGTGCGCGCCGGCCGGATCCACGCAGCCCCTCCACCGCGCACCGCGATAGCCCGCCCTTTCCGAGCCGCCCGGGACGATCTGAAATTGAGAACAAAAGCGGAACATGTTAGGATCACCGCATGTCCAGCCACGCCGCCCTGCTCTCCCGCGCGCCTCATTCCGGCCGCCCCGCCCTCCCCGTCCTCGGCGAGATGTCTCTGACTCTGGCACGCGTGCACGAGTTCTGCGGCCCCGCACGGCGAAGCCTGGCGCAGGAAGTGGCCGCCGCACGCGCGGGGCCGGTTCTCTGGATCGTGCCGGGCTGGGGGACGGACTGGCTCAATGGCGAGGGGCTCTGCGAACGGATTGATCCCGGCCGGCTGCTGATGCTGCGCGCGCAACGGGCGGAGGACCTGCTCTGGTGCATGGAAGAGGCACTGCGCAGCGGGGCGGTGCCGCTGGTCGTGGCCGACCTGCCCGCCCCTCCCGCGCTGACGCCGGTGCGCCGGCTGCACCTCGCGGCCGAGACCGGCGCCGAGGCCGGGACCGGCCTGCCCGCCCCGATCGGACTGCTGCTGACGCCGGGGGATGGCGGCGCGCCGGGGATCGAAAGCCGCTGGTCGTTTGCCCCGGCCCATGCCCCCGGCCGGACCGCCTGGACCCTCAGCCGCCTGCGCAGCCGCATCGCCCCTCCGGCCCACTGGCCGATACAGGAAGGCCCGCGGGATCGGAGCGGCCGACGCCGCCTGCAGCCAGCGCCACGCTGAGATCACAGACCAGGGACGCGCCACACCCGGGGCGCATTGGTCTCGTTCGAGTCGGAGGCCGAGACCGGAGCTGCGCGCGCAAGGGCACGAAAACTGGACGCAGCCGCTATGACCCCGCGGCGCAAGAACGTCCGGTCCGCAGCAGGGAGCACCACGGAGTCCAGTCAGGCCAAAGAAATCGGGCGGCGCCATTGGCACCGCCCGTTCAAACTGTCCTGAGAAACTGTTGCACGCCGCATGGGCAGGCGGATCACTCCTCGGCGTCAGGTGCCGCCGGAATGATCGGCTTCGGAAGTGCCTTGCTGCCGGCGCCGCTGAGCGGATCGTCCTGGCGCTGCACGGAGCCTTCGAAATGCGCACCGCTCTCGATGGCGATGGTCTTGTGGATGATGTCGCCTTCGACCTTGGCCGTGGACGTCAGGCGGACCTTCAGGCCCCGCACGCGACCGGCGATATGGCCGTTGATCACCACGTCATCGGCAACGCATTCACCGCGGATCGTCGCATTCTCGCCGATTGTCAGCAGGTGGGCGCGGATATCGCCTTCGACCGTGCCTTCGACCTGGATGTCACCAGTGGTCTTGAGATTACCGACAATGGTCAGGTCCGACGACAGAACCGACGCGGGCGGTTTTGCCTTGGGCGCGGTGGGCTTGCTGTCAAGACCGGGCACTGCCGGTTTCTTGGCGGCCTCGGGCACCTTGGAGGTTTCGGGTTCCTTTGCCGGGCCGGGCTCGTTGATTCGGCTCTTAGAAAACATCTTTGGCTGCCTTGATAAAGTTCATCGGGTTCGTCGGCTTGCCGTTCACGCGCACCTCGTAGTGCAGATGCGTGCCGGTCGACCGTCCGGTGTTCCCCATATCACCTATCCGCTGCCCTTTCGAGACCCTTTGACCCTCGGAAACGCGAAGACGGGACATATGCGCATACCAGGTCTCGATGCCGAATTCGTGGCGGACCTTGACCATGCGGCCAAAGCCCGAGTGCCAACCCGCCTTCGTGACCACCCCATCGGCGGTGGAGTAGATCGGTGTGCCATGGGATGCGGCAAAATCGGTGCCATTATGCATCCGCCCCCAACGCGACCCGAAAGGCGAGGTGAACCGGAAGCTGTCCTTCAGCGGCATGCCGAAAGGTGCCTTCTCCGCAGCGATCCGGTAGAGATTCATCCGGTCCAGCCCCTTGAGAAGAGAGTTCGCCCGGGATTCGTCCGGCGTCGGCTCGACGCCTTTGGTAGAGAAGGTGATCGGCATGAGCGGGCCGCCCTGGCCGGAATAGCCGCGTTTCACGGTGTCCAGCAGCCGCGACGGCGGCAGGCCAGCCTTGGTGAACATCTTCTCCAGCGGCGCGACGGAAACGGTCAGCGCTTCCTCGAGCTGGGTGAAAATCTTGTCATTGCGGTCAAGGATCAGGTCGCGCTCGAACTTGGCTGCGTCGGCTTCCTCCAGCGCCATCTCCGCACGCGCAAGCATATCGTCGCGCTCTTCGGCGGTGCGCTCCAGCGCCTCGTTGAGGAAGGCCACGGTCGTATCGACCTCGGCCAGCGAGTTGTGCTCGCCCTCCTCCTCGGCACGACCTTCAAGGACGGCAACCGCCTGCTCGGTCTCGTCCCGCGCAACGTCGCGTTCCTGCATGGTCCGGCGCAGGGTGGTCTGGATCACGCCGATCCCGGTCTCCAGTTCGCGGCGCCGATCTTCGGAGGTCAGCAATTGCGACTGCATGCCGGAGATCTGTTCCAGCGCGGCGTTGAAACGCTCATGCGCCGCCAACGCCTCGACCTCGGCCGATTCCCGCGCGAGAGACAGCGCGTTGAGCCGCTCCTCATAGAGCGCCTGGTCGCGTTGCGCCTGCTCGCGCGCGTTGCCCGCGCCAATGCTTTCCATCAGCAGGACGGACGATGCCAGGATGGCCCAGGCAATCGTCGCGGCAGAGCCGAACAGCACCAGGGCCTGTGTGCCCGGGCGCAGCCGGATGAACCGCGTCTGCTCGCTTTCCGAGCGCAGGAAGAGGCGCTGCTCCGGAAACCATCGTTCGAAGAAGTTGTGAATTCGGTCGCTCGGTCGCGTACGCAAAGGCCCGTCCCGTCCCCTGGATCTCTTGTTCTTTTTCCGCCGGCCCACGTCATCCCCGTCGGGAACCAGCTTAAAGCGGCTTAGGACCTGTGCAGAATTCGTGCAAGAAAATTGAAGCTTTTCCATTGTCGCACCCGGATCAGCGCGGCGAATCGGCAAGTTTTCGCCGATTCTTTTTGCGTTTTCAGGCAATTCCGGTCCGATGCCGGGCCGTTTTACAACCAGAAGCCGAGTGCCTGCCAAAGAAGCAGTCAGGAAGGAGAGACTGCGCGCGCGCCAGAAACGGGGGAATTATGATGCAAAAGGTCCGGTTAGCCCCTGTCCGGCGCCTCCCCGCGCTCAGCGGCGACGGTCGCGGTGACGGCGCATCAGACGACCGATGGTGAAGGAGGTGCGCGGCGCATAGACATAGGGCGTGCGCGCCTCGACGGTGGGACGGGTGCGCATGCGGGCAAGGCCGAAGATGACCAGCACCGCATGAGCAATCGCGATCATGACGAACAGCGCGGCAGGCCCGTAGACCGCGATGAGCGTCGAGGAGAACAGCGGCGCGCCGATGGCGCCGAGGGCGAAGAAGAACATCAGCGCGGCAGAAAGCTCGACCCGCTGGTTGCTCTCGGCGAAGTCATGCGCGTGCGCGGCGGAAACCGAGAAGATCGGGAAAGAGACGAGGCCGAACAGAAATGCATTGCCGAAGATCACGGCATCCGACGCGGTGCCGATGGAGATGGTCGCGAAACAGGAGCCGATGGAAGCGACCGAGAGGCCAATCAGGATCCAGCGGCGGTCGAACTTGTCGGCGAGCCAGCCCACCGGGAACTGCGCCAACGCGCCACCGAGAACCCAGGCGGCAAGGAACCAGGCGATCTGGCTCGGCAGCAGCCCGACCTCCTGTCCATAGACCGGGCCGACCATGCGGAAGGAGGCCGACGAGACGGCAGCGACCACGACCCCGGCCGCGGAGAGCGGCGAGACGCGGAGAGCGAGGCCAGGGCGCAGACGGGGCGCCGCGGGCGTGTTGGGCTGGCGCACCGTCGAGAGCGTGATCGGAAAGATCGCCGCACAGCAGATCAGCGCGAGAAGGTTATAGGAGAGATAGGCCGCCGGCGCGAGGACCCCGATGAGGAGCTGCGCGCCGAGATTGCCCATCGTGTCGACGGCACGATAGATCCCCATGACACGCCCCCGATTGGCGTTGCGCAACTTCGATTGCAGCCAGGCCTCGATGACCGTGTAGGCGCCGGCAATGCAGATGCCGGTCGATATACGCATGATCGCCCAGGCATAGGGATGAACCAGCATCATATGCGCCAGCAGGCCGATCGCGCCCGCGGCTGTGAAGGCGGCAAAGGCGCGGGAATGGCCGACCGAGCCCATCAACCGCGGCGCCCACCAGCAGCCGATGAAGAAGCCGACGAAATGGGCCGAACCCAACAAGCCGATCTGGGCGGTGGTGAAGCCAAGTTGCAGCCCGGAGAGCGCGTCAAGCGGGCCGACGCCGCCGGAGGAAAGCTGCAGTAGCAGGACCGAGAGAAACAGGGCAGCAAAGGAGATGAGCAGGCGCATGGGAGATTCGGGCTTTCAATCGCTCCGGTGTCCCCCGTTGCCGAGCGCAGGTCTGGCCCGTTCGCGACACGCTTGGACAAATCCGCCCTCTTTCGGACGGGTCAGTGTCGCGGGGGATGGGCGCCGTTTATTCCGGGTGGATCAGCGCCCGCCGGTAGAGATGCCAGGTCGCGTGGCCGAGTACGGGCAGCGCGATAAAGAGGCCAAGGAAGGCCGGGATCATCGCCAGCACGACATAGACCGCGATGATGATCGCCCAGAGGAACATGACCCCAAAATTCTCGCGCACCGCCTCGAAGCTCAGCAGCATGGCGGTCATGAAGTCGATCTCCTTGTCGACCAGGAGTGGCAACGAAAAGGCCGTGAGTCCGAAGAGGATGAAGCCCATCAAAGCGCCGATCAGCATTTCCACCGCGATCATCGTCAGCCCGTTTGTTGTCAGGAAAACATCGAGCGAGGAGGTCACGTTGGTCATGACCGAGAGCCCCATGAAGAGCGCGAAGATCATGTGGGCGAGGAAGGAGTAGAACAGGAAATAGATCACGATGATCGCGCCGACCCAGGGGATCTGCCTGTCCTTCTCTTTCCAGATGACGCCGAAGATCTGGTAGAGATCCAGCGGCTTGCCAAGCTCGATCCGCCGGCTGGTCTCGTAGAGCCCCACGGCCGCAAAGGGCGCGAGCAGCGGAAAGCCGAGCGCCAGGATAAGCGTCTGGGAAACGAAGCCACCCGAGACGAAAAGCAGGATCAGCCCGCCCAGCACATAGACGCCGCTGAAGACCAGTCCGAAGCCCGGTGCGCGGCGAAAATCCTTCCAGCCCATATCGAGCGCGTAGAGAATGTCGGAGCGGTCAAGCTCCGCGATATCCGGGCGTGGTGACGCCTGGATTTCGGTTGTGTCTGTCATGTCGGGCCTCCCCTCCCGGCTTTGGCAAACAGTGACGGCCAGAATGGCGCAGAACGCTCAGGATGCACGTGTTTTTTTTGCCGAAACCCGGACTTATTGCGAGAAACGCACAGAATCCGGGATCGCTCGCCTTGCACGGGTGACGGCAATGAGGCGGTTGGGGTCATTGGTGCTAAGCGCTGATTGGCACGGAATCGAGGCCGAAGGCCGCCGTGCCAGCGCCTGCCCGCCCCGGCGGGCTGGCGCTTTGTAGCCCGGGCACAACGGATTGATCTTTTTCGGACTTGGTTGGGATAAAGCGTAGACCTCAGCCGATGCAGCGCCATCCCACGGGCAGGCGCTGGCACGGCTTGCGTTGGTGCGTTTTGCGCCCGATCAACTCCGAATGCCGGAGAACCGCTCGGCCCAGTCCGCCCGGTCCTCGTCACCGATCTTGGCAAACAGCGTATCTGGAACGACAAAGCCATGCTCGGCCGGCAAGATTTGGACAGCGGACGCCATGTCCTCGGGCCAGTCGGTCGCATCCGTGCGCATCGCTTCGAGCAGCGTGGCCGAAGCGTCCGGCAGGAAGGGCGCGGAGATGACCGCGTAGACGCGGATCAGGTTGAGCGCGAGGCGGATATCGGCGGCAGCGCGATCCGGATCGGTCTTGAAAGAGGTCCATGGGGCTGCGCCTTGCAGGAACTCGTTGCCCGCGGCCCAGATTGCCCGCAGTTCGGCCGCCGCCTTGCGCACCTCGATCGCCTCCATATGGGCCGTGTAGGCCTTCAGGCGCGCGTCGAGTTCCTCGACCAGTTTGAGCCCTTCTGGCGTCATCTCGCCGCCAGCGGGCACCGCTTCGCCGAATTTCGACCGGCAGAACTTGGTCACGCGGGAGACGAAATTGCCCAGCACATCGGCGAGATCCTTGTTCACGCCGGCCTGGAATTTCTCCCAGGTGAACTCGCTGTCCGAGGTCTCCGGTGCGTTGGAGAGCAGCCACCAGCGCCAGTAATCGGCGGGCAGGATCTCCAGCGCCTGGTCCATGAAGACGCCGCGCCCCTGGCTGGTCGAGAACTGACCGCCATCATAGTTCAGGTAGTTGAAGCTCTTGATGTAATCGACAAGCTTCCACGGCTCCTGGCTGCCCATGATCGTCGCCGGGAAGGAGAGCGTGTGGAAGGGGACGTTGTCCTTGCCCATGAACTGGACATACCGCACATCCTCGGCGCCGGAATCGGTGCGCCACCAGCGCCACCAATCGGCCTCTTCCAGCCCCTGCGCCTCGGCCCATTCGGCCGCGCAGGCAATGTATTCGATCGGCGCGTCGAACCAGACATAGAAGACCTTGCCCTCCATGCCGGGCCATTCCTCTTCGCCCTTCTTCACCGGGATTCCCCAGTTGAGGTCGCGCGTGATGCCGCGATCCCGAAGTCCATCGCCGTCATGCAGCCACTTCTTGGCAATAGACGTCGTCAGGACCGGCCAGTCCACCTTGCTATCGATCCAGCCGTCGAGATCACCCTTGAGCGCCGACTGGCGCAGGTAGAGATGCTTGGTCTCGCGCACTTCGAGGTCGGTCGAGCCGGAAATGGCCGAGCGCGGGTCGATCAGGTCGGTCGGGTCGAGCTGCTTGGTGCAGTTCTCGCACTGGTCCCCACGGGCCTTGTCATAACCGCAATTTGGACAGGTCCCCTCGATATAGCGATCCGGCAGGAAGCGGCCATCGGCATGGGAATAGACCTGCTTCTCCGAGACTTCCTCGATGAAGCCGTTCTCCGCAAGCTTGCCGGCAAAATACTGGGTCAGCCGGTGGTTCTGCTCCGAGGAGGACCGGCCGAAATGATCAAAGCTGAGCCGGAAGCCGGCCGCGATCCTGGCCTGAACGCGGTGCATCTGCGAGCAATACTCGGCCACCGGCATATCGGCCTTGGCCGCGGCGAGTTCGGCCGGCGTGCCATGTTCATCCGTGGCGCAGAGAAACAGCACCTCGTTGCCCCGTGCACGCATGTAGCGCGCGAAGAGGTCGGCGGGAAGCTGGCTGCCGACCAGGTTTCCGAGATGCTTGATCCCGTTGATGTAAGGGATGGCCGAAGTAATGAGAATGCGCGACATGCGAAGCGTGCTCCGTTTCTTTTGCGGCAGGCTTTAGCCGAAGCCGGACCAAAGCGCCAGCACGGAGACGGCGCCGCCCCGCAAGCCCCGGGGAATTCGACAGGGCGGCCCGCCCCTGCCCTCGCCCCGTCCACCCACGAGCCGGTCACCCCGAGCGAAGCGCCCCGGCAAGAGATCGATGGTCGGCGCGGGAAACGTCTAGCGACGCGGCGGGAAGCTGGCCTGAAGCTTCTTCGTCAGGCTGGCGCGGACCAGATCATAAGACATCGTGATCCTGTGTTCGGCTTCGTCCTCTTCCGTCGTTTCGAAGGGAAGCAGGACCCAGGAGCGATGGAAATACGGCGCTTTTTCGAAAGCTCCGGTTTCGCGCAGCATCTCGGCCGTGTCGATATCGGCGCATTTCACCGAGACACCCCGCCCCTGCGCGCCGATCGCGGCAAAGATCTTGCCGCCGATCTTCCAAATGTCATGGCCCGGCCCAAAAGGCGCGCTGAGGTTGGCTCCCGGGAGGGTTGCGCAGAATGAACTGGTGGCATCGCGATCCATGACGCGAACCTGCCTCGGGGATCAGGGCGCGGCAAGGGGAATTCGCGGACGGAGCGGGCATTCGCCCTGTTCTCAAGGATGAGGGACGCGAGCCGTGCCCTTCAGCGCTCGGACCCAAAGTCCCCAACCGGCTCTCAACAGACAATTTGCCTCCCCACCCCGTCTGCAAAGGAAAAAGCTTGGCCCCACAGTCGCCGCGCGTTATGAACGCCCTCATGAACCGTCGCTGCATCAATATTTGCATCTGCATTACCTGCTGACATCGTCAGGCGGGCCGGTTCCTTCATTCCCTTTCCAGATCGAAGTTGCTAGACCCGCCGCGCGCGCAACGCGAGGAGTGATCATGGCCGAGATAAGGCTCTGGAATACAAGGACCCGCAGCAAGGAAGTGCTGCAGCCGATCGACCCCGACAACGTGCGG
The DNA here is from genome assembly GCF_033101155.1 of Tropicimonas sp. TH_r6. NCBI lineage: Bacteria > Pseudomonadati > Pseudomonadota > Alphaproteobacteria > Rhodobacterales > Roseobacteraceae > Tropicimonas > Tropicimonas sp. TH_r6. The sequence continues at coordinate 85,537 of NZ_JAWMPX010000007.1, read as the reverse complement.
ATGTATGTCTGCGGGCCGACCGTCTATGACCGGGCGCATATGGGCAATGCCCGCCCCGTGATCGTCTTCGACGTGCTCTACCGGCTGTTGCGTCATACCTACGGCGCCGATCACGTGACCTATGTGCGGAATTTCACCGACGTCGACGACAAGATCAACAAGCGGTCCCAGGAGAGCGGCCGTCCGATTTCGGAGATCACCGAGGAGACCATCCGCTGGTATCACGAGGATATGGGTGCGCTTGGCGTGATGGTGCCGAACCACGAGCCACGCGCAACCGCCTATATCGCCGAGATGATCGCCATGATCGAGGGGTTGATCGCGGACGGGTACGCTTATGCCGCCGACGGGCATGTGCTCTTCGCGGTCGAGAAATACGATGACTATGGCAAGCTCTCCGGCCGGTCCATCGACGACATGATCGCCGGTGCGCGGGTCGAAGTCGCGCCCTACAAGCGCAACCCGATGGATTTCGTGCTCTGGAAACCGTCCTCCGAGGAGCTTCCCGGCTGGGACAGCCCGTGGGGCCGTGGGCGACCGGGTTGGCATATCGAATGCTCGGCGATGAGTCTCGCGCTGCTGGGCGAGAGCTTCGATATCCATGGCGGGGGCAATGATTTGATGTTCCCGCATCATGAGAACGAGATTGCCCAGAGCTGCTGCGCCCATCCGGGCAGCGACTTCGCGAAGATCTGGATGCATAACGAGATGCTTCAGGTCGAGGGCAAGAAGATGTCCAAGAGCTTGGGCAATTTCTTCACCGTGCATGACGTGCTGCACCAGGGCATCCCGGGCGAGGTGATCCGGTTTGTCTATCTCCAGACGCATTATCGTAAGCCGATGGACTGGACCGAACGCAAAGCTAGCGATGCAAAGCGGACGTTGGCAGGTTGGTACAGAATGACGGATGGGATTGAGCCATCCACTTCATTGCCGTGCGAGGTAATTGAGGCTTTGTCCAACGATATCAATACTGCCGGTGCGATTGCCGCGATGCATGGTTTGCTAAAACGAGAGCAATTTCCTGAACTGAAGGCCGCCATGAAGCTTCTTGGATTGCCTTCTGCCGAAGAAGTAGATTGGTGGAGAGAAGTTTTTGCGCCGGTCGCCGTTCACGACGAACCGGACCATGCGATCGAGATCGCGAACCTCGTCGATAGGTGGCAGGAAATGCGGAAGGCACGCGACTTCGTCGCTGCGGATGCGTTGAAAGAAGGGCTAGAGGCCTGTGGCCTAAAACTGTCGGTCACCCCGGAAGGACCAAACGCCGAGCCGACCGCAGAGTTCGATCCATCCAAACTGAAAGCGATAAAGTGACCGCCCACACGAACACCGCCCGGGGCGCTTGCGTCCCGGGCAGCGCCCGAACCGCCCCCCCGGGGCGGGCGCTTCTCGCCCACCCCGCGGTTCGGGCACTGCCCTCCGTTCGGTGCGCAGCACGGGACCATGACGAATTTCAGAAAGGAAGGGGTGCGGCATGAGCAAGGAACGTCTTTACCTGTTCGATACGACCCTGCGGGATGGACAACAGACGCAGGGCGTGCAGTTCAGCCTTGAGGACAAGCACCAGATTGCGCGGATGCTGGACGAGCTCGGGATCGACTATGTCGAAGGCGGCTGGCCCGGGGCCAACCCGACCGATAGCGAGTTCTTCGAAGCCGCGCCGAAGCTGCGGAACGCGACCTTCCTTGCCTTTGGCATGACCAAGCGGGTTGGCCGTTCGGCGGCCAATGACGAGGTGCTTGCGGGCGTGGTGAATGCCAATACACCGGCGGTCTGTCTTGTCGGCAAGAGTTATGATTTCCACGTGACCAAGGCGTTGGGCGTCGAACTGGAGGAGAATATCGCGGCGATCGCCGACTCGGTCTCCTACCTCGTCGGACTGGGGCGCGAGGCGATGTTCGACGCGGAGCATTTCTTCGACGGCTACAAGGCCAATCCCGAATACGCGCTGGCGAGCCTGCATGCCGCGTTGGAGGCGGGCGCGCGTTGGGTCGTGCTGTGCGACACCAATGGCGGCACGCTGCCGAGCGAGATCGGCGAGATCACCCGGGCGGTGATCGCAAGCGGCATCCCCGGCGACAAGCTCGGCATTCACACCCATAATGACACCGAAAACGCCGTTGCCGGCACGCTGGCCGCCGTCGAGGCGGGCGCGCGGCAGGTCCAGGGCACTCTGAACGGGTTGGGCGAGCGCTGCGGCAATGCCAACCTCGTCTCGCTGATCCCCACCCTGCTGCTCAAGGAGCCCTATGCGAGCACGCTGGGGACCGGGGTCACTCCGGACGGGCTGGAGAGCCTGACGCGGGCCAGCCGGTTGATGGACGACATCCTGAACCGCGTGCCGCAGCGCAGTGCGGCCTATGTCGGCGCCTCGGCCTTTGCGCACAAGGCCGGGCTGCATGCGAGTGCCATGCTCAAGGACCCGTCGACCTATGAGCATGTCGACCCATCGGTGGTCGGCAATGAGCGGATCATCCCGATGTCCAACCAGGCCGGGCAGTCGAACCTGCGCAAGCGGCTCTCGGATGCCGGGCTGAGCGTCGAGAAGGGCGATCCGGCGCTGGCGCGGATCCTTGATCTCGTCAAGGCGCGGGAATCGGCGGGCTACACCTATGACACCGCGCAGGCGAGCTTCGAGCTGCTGGCGCGGCGCGAACTGGGCCTGCTGCCGAGCTATTTCAAGATCGACCGCTATCGGGTCACGGTGGAGCGGCGCAAGAACCGGCTGGGGGAGACGATCACGCTCTCGGAGGCCGTTGTCGTGCTCTTCATCGATGGCGAGAAGCGGCTCTCGGTCTCGGAATCGCTGGACCCGGACGGCTCGGATCGCGGCCCGGTCAACGCGCTCAGCCGGGCGCTGGCCAAGGATCTCGGCCCGCTCCAGCCTTATATCGCCGATATGAAGCTGGTCGATTTCAAGGTGCGGATCACCAATGGTGGCACCGAAGCTGTCACTCGGGTTATTATCGACAGCGAGGATGCGCATGGACGGCGCTGGTCGACAGTGGGCGTGTCGCCCAATATCGTGGACGCCTCCTTCGAAGCGCTGCTGGAGGCAATCCAGTGGAAGCTGCTGCGCGACGGAGCGCCCACCGACACGCATTAAAACGGAGGAATATCAATGGATTTGAGCCCGTTCTTTACACTTCACAAGGACCTGCCCCGGGAAGGGCCGGGCACGCCGGAAGACGTGGCCTGGGCGGTGAACCTGGCCGGGACGCATGGACGGGCGCGGGTCTGCGATGCGGGGTGCGGACCGGGCGCGGATACGGAAGTGCTGGCCGAATTGTTGCCGGAAGCCTGGATCGACGCGCTGGACCTGCATCCCTATTTCGCAGAAGCCGCGGCGGCGCGGGTTGCGCGGTTCGGACCTCGGGTGAAAGCCTGGGCTGGATCGATGGCGGAGTTGACCGGCCCCTATGACCTGATCTGGTGCGCGGGCGCGCTCTATTTCCTCGGCGTGACCGAAGGGCTGACGGCCTGGCGTCCGGCTTTGACACGCGGCGGCAAGGTCGCCTTCTCCGAACCGATCCTGCTGGGACCGAACGAGCCGCAGGCGGTTCGGGACTACTGGGAGGAATATCCGCAAATCACGGAACTGGCCGGGATCGAGGCGCGGGTCGCGGCGGCGGGATACCGGATTCTCGACACGCGGGAGATCATCGGCGCTCCCTGGGAGGCCTATTACGCGCCAATGGAGGCACGGATCGCAGAGCTGCGCTCCGAGGGCCTGTCAGACGCGGTGGAAGCCGCACTTGTCGAGGGCGAGGCAGAGATTGCAGGCTGGCGCGCGGCAGCAGATCGGATCGCCTACCTGCTGGTCGTGGCGGAGCCCGCATGAGCATTGCCGATTGCGCGGCGCTGGTCGAGCGCGGGGACCCGGACCGGTTCCGCGCGGCGATGACGGCACCGGTGGCGGCGCGGGAAGGTCTGTTTCCACTCTATGCCTTCAATGTCGAGGTCACGCGCGCGCCCTGGGCGAGCCAGGAGCCGATGATCTGCGAGATGCGGCTGCAATGGTGGACCGACCTGCTCGGCCAGATTGCCGATGGGGCGGCCATCCAGTCCCATGAGGTGGCAACGCCGCTGGCTGGACTGGTCCGCGAGCGCGGGCTGGACGTGGCACCGCTTCAGGCATTGGTGGCGGCGCGGCGGTGGGATATCTACCGCGACCCCTTCGAGAGCGCTGAAGAATTCGACCGCTATCTGGACGCGAGCGCGGCGGGGTTGATGTGGGCGTCCGCACAGGCGCTTGGCGCCCCGGCGGAGCTCGAACCAACCGTTCGCGATATCGGCTGGGCCGGCGGGCTGGCGGCGTTGTTCCGGGCCGTGCCGGCGCTGGAAGCCCGCGGACGGTTTCCGCTCCATGACGGACGACCGGGCTCGGTCGCAGCGCTCGCCCATCGCGGGCTGGAGCGACTCTCCGCCGCGCGGCGGGTGCCTATCTCGAAAGAAGTCGCGCCGGCTTTGCGAGCTGCCTGGCGCGCGGAGGCCAGCCTGAAATGCGCGGTTTCGGCGCCGGATCGGGTTGTTCAGGGAGCGCTCGAAGAAAGCCCGTTGCGCCAATGGGCGAGCCTGTCGCGGCGGGTGCTGACCGGTCGCTGGTAGCCTGCGCGGAGCGGGTCGTCATTGCTCCGGGAGGAGCGCGCTCGGCGACAGTCAAACGAGCGCCAAGCCGACGCCGCCCGCCGCGCCGACCAGAACCACAGCCCAGGACGGCATTTTCCAGGCCACCAGCAGGACGAAACAGGCCAGCGCCAGCGCGAAATCGGCCATGTCTCCGACGCCGGCCGTAAAAACCGGGTCATAGAGCGCCGCGCCCAGGATGCCGACCACGGCGGCATTGGCGCCCTGCAGAAGGCTTTGAGCGCGCGCGCGGCGACGAAAGGCATCCCAGAAGGGCAGCGCGCCGAGCAGAAGCAAGAAGCCCGGCAGGAAGATCGCCAGCAGCGCGACCAGCGCACCACCGAGCCCGCTGGCGACTGCGCCGAGATAGGCCGCAAATGTGAAGAGCGGTCCGGGCACGGCCTGCGCGGCCCCGTAGCCCGCAAGGAAGGCATCGGCGCTGACCTGCCCGCCCCGGACCATTTCCGCCTCAAGCAATGGCAGAACGACATGACCGCCGCCAAAGACCAGCGCACCGGCGCGGTAGAAACTGTCGAACAGGGCGACCCCCGCGCCGAAACCGGCCAGCAGCGGCAGCACGAGTAGCAGGGCAAGGAAGGCGGCGAGGCAGATCGCGCCCACGCGCGGCGTGATCGGCACCGGCAAACGCCCGTCAAGCTCCGACGGCGCGCCGCGCCCGAGCGCGAGGCCGGCCAGCCCGCCCGCGAGGATTGCGCCGACCATCGCCAGCGGTCCCGGCAGGGCGGCAAGCAAGGCAACCGCAAGCACGGCGATGCCGGCGCGTTCGCGATCCGGGCAGAGGCTCTTCGCCATGCCCAGCACGGCCTGCGCGACGATGGCCACGGCAACGATCTTCAACCCCGAGATCGCCCCCTGCCCCACCGGTCCGTCCAGTGCGGCAGCGCCCGCGGCGAAGGCGATGAGCAGTAGCGCCGATGGCAGGGTAAAGGCGGCGAAGGCCGCCACCGCACCCCAGGGTCCGGCGCGCATCAACCCGATGGCAAAACCGACCTGGCTGGAGGCAGGCCCCGGCAGGAACTGGCAGAGAGCGACAAGATCGGCATAGGCGCTGTCCGAGAGCCAGCCGCGCCGGGTCACGAAGGCCTCGCGGAAATAGCCCAGATGCGCGATCGGGCCGCCAAAGGAGGTCAGGCCGAGCTTGAGGAATGCGGCGAAGACCTCGCCGGGGCGGCCATCTGGGGTTTCGGGCGTAGCGTCGGTCATTCTCGAAGCATCCGTTGTTATTGCCACTTTTACACGGCCAGTCCTGCGGTCTTGCGACAGCTCACAGCAAAACGGGCGCGCAGGAAAGCCCGCGCGCCCGTTTTTGGTCCGATCAGTCGGTCTGACTCAGGCGCCGAGCTTGGCGGCTTCCGCGGCAAGCGCCGTGATCGCATCCCAGTCGCCAGCTTCGACGAGGTCCTTCGGCGCGACCCAGGAACCGCCGACGCAGAGTGTGTTGGACAGCGCCAGATAGGTCGCCGCATTGGAGGGCGAGACGCCGCCCGTCGGGCAGAACTTGATCTGCGGCAGCGGGGCACCGATCCCCTTCAGCGCGGGCGCGCCACCAGCGGCTTCAGCGGGAAAAAACTTCTGCACCGTGTAGCCGCGCTCCAGCAGGCGCATCGCTTCCGAGGCAGTGGCAGCTCCGGGAAGAAGCGGCAGGTCGGCCTCTTCGCAGGCATCCAGCAGTCGGTCCGTCGCGCCCGGCGAGACACCGAATTTCGCGCCAGCATCCACGGCGGCGGCAACGTCCGCAGGGGTCAGCAGCGTGCCCGCGCCGACCACGCCGCCGTCGACCTTGGCCATCTCGCGGATCGCGTCCAGCGCGGCCGGGGTGCGCAGGGTAATCTCCAGCGCCGGCAGCCCGCCAGCAACCAGCGCTTCGGCCAACGGCCGTGCCTTGCTGGCATCGTCGATCACCAGCACCGGCACCACCGGCGCCAGTTGGCAGATTTCGGCGGATTTGATGGAGGCTTCCTGAGGGGTCATCTTATGTCCTTTCAGTATCCGGCCAGGGAGGGACCGGGAAATGTCGCGAGCACGGCGCGAGCACAAAGAATGCGCCGGCGCGCGAGGGTCAAGGCTTTCCTTTGCCGCAGGCGGTCAGAGAACCGCGCAGGCGCCCTCGGTCGAGGGGCCAACATTGGCGCGGAAACTGGCGAACAACTCGCGTCCGATACCATGGGCATTGGCAGAGAGATCGGCTTCAACGGGCGCGCGCGTCTCGAAATCCGCTTCCAGCACGTCGAGCGTGCCAGCGACGGCATCCACGCGGAGGAGGTCGCCATCGCGCAGCCGCGCAAGCGGGCCGCCCGCCGCCGCCTCCGGGCTGACATGGATCGCCGCCGGGACCTTGCCCGACGCGCCCGACATCCGCCCATCGGTCACCATGGCAACCTTCAGCCCGCGTTCCTGCAACACGGCGAGCACTGGCGTCAGCGCGTGCAGTTCCGGCATCCCGTTGGCGCCCGGCCCCTGGAAACGAACCACGACAACGGTATCCTCGGTGAATTCGCCGGCCCGGAAGGCGGCCTTGACTGAGCCCTGGTCGTGGAAGATCCGCGCCTTGGCCTCGATCACCTGGCGCTCCGGCGCCACCGCCGAGACCTTCATCACGCCCTGGCCCAGCGAGCCCTTGAGCTGCTTCAGCCCGCCGGTCGGCTGGAACGGCGTGGCGGCAGGGCGCAGGATCTTTTCGTTGAGGCTCGCACCCGCGCCCTCTTCCCAGATCAGCTTGTCGTCCAGCAGCTTCGGCTCCCGCGTGTAGAGGCCGAGCCCTTCGCCCGCCACCGTCCGCGTGTCCGGATGCAGCAGGCCCGCCTCAAGCAACTGGCCGATCATGAAGCCCAGGCCACCCGCAGCGTGGAAATGGTTCACATCGGCGAGCCCGTTCGGATAGACCTTCGCGAGCAGCGGCACGACATCGGAGAGATCGGCGAAATCCTCCAGCGCGAGCTGGATGCCCGCCGCCTTTGCCATCGCCGGCAGGTGCAGCGCGAGATTGGTCGACCCGCCCGTCGCCATCAGCCCGACCATGCCATTGACGAAGGCCCGCTCGTCGAGGATTTCGCCGGCTGGCCTGAACTCGTTCCCAAGCGCCGTGATCTCCAGCGCGCGTTTGACGCCCGCCTCGGTCAGTGCAGCGCGCAACGGCGTGTTCGGCGCCACGAAGCTCGCGCCGGGCAGGTGCAGCCCCATGAACTCCATCAGCATCTGGTTGGTATTGGCGGTGCCGTAGAAGGTGCAGGTGCCAGCGCCATGATAGGAGGCCATCTCGACCTCCATCAGCTTGTCGCGGCCAACCTCGCCTTGCGCGAATTGCTGACGCACCTTCGCCTTCTCGTCATTCGGAATACCGCTGGGCATCGGGCCGGCCGGCAGGAAGACCGCCGGCAGATGGCCGAAGCTCGCCGCTGCCATCACCAATCCGGGAACAATCTTGTCGCAAACACCAAGATAGAGCGACGTATCGAAACAATTATGGCTCAGCGCCACGCTGGCCGCCATCGCGATCACGTCGCGCGAAAAGAGGCTGAGCTCCATGCCCGCCTGGCCTTGCGTGACCCCGTCGCACATCGCCGGAACCCCGCCGGCCACCTGCGCCGTCGCGCCCGCCGCCCGTGCGACCTCGCGGATCTGCGCCGGGTAGGTCTCGAAGGGCTGATGCGCCGAGAGCATGTCATTATAGGCGGTGACGATTCCGATATTGGGCGCGCGCCCCTCGGCCAACGCCCCCTTGTCCTGGCCCATCGCTGCATAGGCATGGGCCTGGTTGCCGCAAGTCAGATGCGCCCGCGCCGGACCTGCCGCCGCCATTGCCCGCATCCGTTCCAGATACTCTCCCCGGCTGTCGCGGCTGCGTGCGATGATTCGGTCTGTCACCTTTGCGACATTGGGGTTGAGGCTCATGGGACTCGCTCCTTGATTGCTGGGCATGGCCTAACAAGTTAACGCTAACAGGTCAATTCGGGCCTTACTTTTATGCAGTTGCCGCCGGGGCGCCGTCAATTGCGGCAGCAAGAGTGCCATGTGTCTCCTGCAAGGCGGAGTTTCCGCTAACATGGCTGGTCGCGCGGCCATCCCTGACTTATCTCGCGTGCAGGGAGCAAACGAAAGCGCAAACGAGCGGGACGAAAGATGAATGATACTGAACTGAACCTGCACGAAATTCAGGCCGAAGCCTCCCGTCAGCGGGCCGCCGCCTTTGCCCGCATGGTCGTGGCAACGGGCCGTTTCGTGACGCGCCCCTTCCGTCGCGGCGGCGAACAGGCCGTCTGAGCCGCTTCGCCCTTCCCCTCGCGCCTCTCAGGCGCTAGGTCGGGCGGATGAATGAACAGGCCGCCCCCCTCCCGACAGTCCGCCTCAAGCCGAAAGCCGATGCCCGCGCGCTGCGCCACGGCTTTCCTTGGGTGTATTCCGATGAACTGGTCACCGACCGCCGCACCAAGGCGCTCGCGCCGGGCACGCTGGCCCGGCTCGAAGATTCCGAGCGCCGCCCGATGGGCGTGGTCGCGGTCACACCGGACTCCCGCATCATCTGCCGCATGCTCGACCGTGACAGTGACGCGGTGATCGACCGCGCCTGGCTCGCCGCCCGCATCGCGCGGGCGCAGGAGCTGCGGGTCCGGCTCTTCGATGCCCCCTATTACCGTCTTGTCCATGCCGAAGCCGACGGGCTGCCCGGTGTCGTGATCGACCGTTTCGGCGACGCCGCCGTGATCCAGCCCAATGCGGCTTGGGCAGATCGGTTGACGGACGAGCTTGCCGACGCCTTGGTCGAGGTGACCGGCTGCAGCACCATCGTCAAGAACGGCTCGGGCCGCGCGCGGTCGCATGAAGGTCTGCCCGAGGAGATGGGTGTTCTGAAGGGCGCGGTCGATGGGCCGATCCCGGTGCCGATGAATGGCGCGACCTATATGGCGGACCTGCTGGGGGGCCAGAAGACCGGCCTGTTCTATGACCAACGGCCCAACCACGCCTTCGCGGCCCGGTTTGCCGAAGGCGCCCGGGTGCTCGATGTCTTCTCGCATGTTGGCGGGTTCGGCCTTGCCGCGCTGGCCGCCGGGGCGGTCTCAGCGACCTGTGTCGACGGCTCCGCCCCTGCTCTGGAACTGGCCGAAGCCGGGGCGCGCGCTGCCGGGACGGAGGCACGCCTGACCACCCGCAAGGGCGACGCTTTCGCGACGATGGAGGCGCTGGCCGCCGAAGGCGCACAGTTCGACCTCATCATCTGCGATCCGCCTGCCTTTGCGCCCTCGCGCCAGTCGCTCGATGCCGGATTGCGCGCCTATGAGCGCGTGGCGCGGCTGGCGGCAGCGTTGGTGGCGCCGGGCGGCTATCTCGTGCTGTGCTCCTGCTCCCACGCGGCGGATCTGACCAAGTTCCGCAACGCCTCGGCGCGCGGCATCGGCCGTGGCGGACGGCGCGGGCAGCTCCTGCACACAGGCTTTGCCGGCCCCGACCACCCGATGCTGCCGCAACTCGCCGAGAGCGGCTATCTCAAGGCGTTGGTCTTCCGGCTCGCGCCGTGACGCGCGTGCTGCTCGACGCCTGCGTGCTCTATCCGACGGTGATGCGGGAAGTGCTGCTTGGCGCAGCGGCGGAAGGGCTCTTCACGCCGCTTTGGTCCGAGCGTCTGCTCGAGGAATGGGCCCGGGCCGCGGCGCGACGTGGGGAATTGGACGAGATGCAGGCGCGCGGCGAGATCGCGCTTCTGCGCGCGCATTGGCCAAGCGCCTCGATCCAGCCGCGCGATGGCGACCTTGCCCGTCTCTGGCTGCCCGACGAGAATGACATTCATGTTCTCGCCGCCGCCATCGCCGGCTCCGCCGATGTCATCGTGACACTGAATATCAAGGATTTCCCGCGCCATATCCTCGCCGAAGAAGGCGTGGCGCGGCAGGATCCGGACGGGTTTCTCCATGCGCTCTGGCTCGACCATCCGGAGGCGCTGGAACGGGTCGGCGCGAAAGTGCTGGCGCAGGCCGAGGAGATCGACACAGCGCCGCATGACCTGCGCAAGCTGCTGAAGAAGGCGCGATTGCCGCGGCTCGCAAAGGCTTTGGCTGGCTAAGTTCTGACTGGCACGGCTGGCGTTTCGAACCAATGCTGCTTTTGTCCACCAAACAAAAGCGCCGCGGAATATCCTCCCGCGGCGCTTTCTCATGTCATCCGGATCAATGGCCCTCAGCCAAGCGCCTCGTCGCAGCGCTGGCAGGTGCCCTCGTGCGCATGCGTGCCAACATCGGGCAGGATCTTCCAGCACCGCTGACATTTCTCGCCCTCGGCCCGCTTGAAGACCACGCCAACGCCGGAGATCTCGTCCAGCGTAAAGGCCCCATCGGGCGCCGTCCCCTCGGTCAGGGTGATCTGGCTGGCGATGCAGATATCGGCGAAGTTCACCGTCCGCAGCAGCGCCACGAGCGCGGCATCCTCGACATAGACCTCCGGCGCCGCCTCCAGGCTGGAACCGATCACCTTGTCGCGTCGCTGCACCTCCAGCGCGGCGGTCACGACACGGCGGACATTGCGCACCCGCTCGACCAGCGTGTCCAGCTCCGGCTTGTTCCACTCGGCCGGCGTCTCCGGAATATCCTGCAGATGCACCGAGCTTTCGGCGCCCGGATACCGCTCCAGCCAGACCTCTTCCATCGTGAAGACCAGAACCGGCGCGAGCCAGGTGGTCAGGCGCTGGAACAGGATGTCCAGCACGGTCAGCGCCGCGCGGCGGTGCAGGCTGTCATCGGCGTCGCAATAGAGCGCGTCCTTGCGGATGTCGAAGAAGAAGGCCGAGAGATCGACCGTGGCGAAGGTGAAGACCTTCTGGAACACGCCCTGGAAATCATAGGCCTCGTAGCCCTTGCGAACCTCCTGGTCGAGCTCGTAGAGCCGGTGCAGCACCCAGCGCTCCAGCGGCGGCATCTCTTCCACGGCCACCGGCTCGATCTTGTCAAAATCGCCAAGCGAACCGAGCAGGAAGCGCATCGTGTTGCGCAGCCGGCGATAGCTGTCGGCAACACCCTTCAGGATTTCCGGACCGATGCGCAGGTCGGCGGTGTAGTCCGACTGCGAGACCCAGAGCCGCAGGATATCGGCGCCATATTGCTTGATGACCTGCTCGGGCGCGATGGTATTGCCGAGCGATTTGGACATCTTGTTGCCCTTGGCATCCAGCGTGAAACCGTGGGTCAGCACACCGCGATAGGGCGCACGGCCGTTGGTGCCACAGCTCTGCAGCATCGAGGAATGGAACCAGCCGCGATGCTGGTCCGTGCCTTCGAGATAAAGATCGGCGATGCCGTCCTCGGAGCCGTCCGCGCGGTCGCGCAGCACGAAGGCATGGGTCGAGCCACTGTCGAACCAGACATCGAGCACGTCGAAGATCTGCTCGTACGCGTCAGCATTGTAGTCGGAGCCGAGGAAACGTTCCTTGGCGCCGTCCATGTACCAGACATCCGCGCCTTCGGCCTCGAAGGCCTCGACAATGCGGGCATTGACGGCGTCATCGCGCAGCAGGAAATCCGGATCGTCCGGCAATGCGCCCTTCTTCACGAAGCAGGTCAGCGGCACACCCCAGGCGCGCTGGCGCGAAAGCACCCAGTCCGGACGGTTCTCCATCATCGAATGGATCCGGTTACGCCCTGTCTCGGGTGTCCATTTCACCGTGTCGATGGCGTTGAGCGCGCGGCTTCGGATCGTCTTGCCGAGCGCGTCCTGCCCGTCGCCGACCTCGCGGTCGATGGAGGCGAACCATTGCGGCGTGTTGCGGAAGATCAGCGGCGCCTTGGAGCGCCAGGAATGCGGGTAGCTGTGCTTGATCCGGCCGCGCGCGATCAGCGCGCCGACACCGGCCATGGCGTCGATCACCCGCTTGTTGGCGTCCTTCTCCTTGCCCTTGTGATCAAAGATCACCGCGCCGCCGAACAGCGGAAGCTCGGGGCGGAAGGTGCCGTCTTCCAGCACGTTATGGGTCATCTTCAGCCCGTGCTTGACGCCGAGGATGAAGTCATCGGCACCGTGGCTCGGCGCGGTATGGACAAAGCCGGTGCCGGCCTCGTCGGTCACGTGATCGCCCGGCAACATGGGCACGTCGTAATCCCACTCGCCCTCGCCGCCCTCGATGCCGCGGAACGGGTGCGCGCAGACCATGAGGTCGAGCTGCTTGGCGCTGATATCCTCGGTGCGCTCATACGCATCGACACGGGCGGATTTCATCACTTCGTCGGCCAGATTGTCGGCCAGAAGATATTGATCCCCCACCTTGGCCCAGTTGTCCTCCGACGCTTCGGTGACCTTGTAGAGCCCGTAGGAAAGCTCCGGGTTGAAGGCGACGGCGCGGTTGGAGGGGATCGTCCAGGGCGTGGTGGTCCAGATGATGACGTTCACGCCGCGCTGCGGCTGGCGGGCACCGTTCTGGTCCAGAGCGCGGATGACCGGGAACTTGACCCAGATCGTGTGGCTCTGGTGGTCGTGATATTCGACCTCCGCTTCAGCCAGCGCGGTCTTCTCGACCACGGACCACATGACCGGCTTGGAGCCCTGGTAGAGCGTGCCGTTCATCAGGAACTTCATGAACTCGCCGGCGATGACCGCCTCGGCATGATAGTTCATGGTCAGGTAGGGATCGTCCCAGTTGCCGGTCACGCCGAGCCGCTTGAACTCGTCACGCTGGATATCGACCCATTTCTCGGCAAAGGCCCGACATTCGCGGCGCAGCTCGACAACCGGCACCTCGTCCTTGTTCTTGCCCTTCTGGCGATACTGCTCCTCGATCTTCCACTCGATGGGAAGGCCGTGACAGTCCCAGCCCGGGATGTAGCGGGCATCCTTGCCCATCATCTGCTGGGAGCGGACAACCATATCCTTCAGGATCTTGTTGAGCGCGTGGCCGATATGGAGGTTGCCGTTCGCATAGGGAGGGCCGTCATGCAGCGTGAAAGGCGTGCGCGGTGTGGCGGCGGCCTTCTCGCGCAGCTTTTCATAGATCCCGATCTCCGCCCAGCGGTCCAGCCAGCCCGGCTCGCGCTTGGGCAGGCCAGCGCGCATCGGGAACTCGGTGCGCGGCAGGTTCAGGGTGGGCTTGTAGTCGGGCGTATTGGGTTCGGGCGTGTCGGCGCACATGTGTTGCGTCCTTTGGGTATACGTCTGTTCGGAAGGTTCGGTCGGCGCGGGCAGCCCATACGCCTTGTCCCGGCGGCTCGATCTCTCAGAGCGCCGGGCCGGTAATTCGAATGATGATCGACCATATCAGCATCTTGAGCGCGGGCTTATCGCAATCCCGGACGAGGGTCCAGAGCGGCGATACGTCCCGGCGGAGGCTATGATGGGAAGGGCGCGGCGCGGACTTGGCGGTCATGCGCAGCGATCACATGGACGCCCGGCAGGTGCCGTGCCTTTCTGCGCTCAACACGATGCCCGGACACGTTTCCATTCCGTCAGAGCGCCTCCCCCGACTGTCGTGAGAGGCCCCGAAAGCACTGCCGCCCGTTTCAGGTCACCACGATCCGGGGATCATCCGTCTTCGCGACAACCTCGCCCACAACGGAAGCCTGCTCGAACCCATGCCGCGCAAAAACTGCCAGCACCGAGTCCAGCGCATCCGGCGCGCAGGACACCAGCAGGCCACCCGATGTCTGCGGATCAGTCAACAGGGCCTGATCGACATCGGTAAAGCCGTCCGTCAGGACGATCTCAGCGCCGTAGCTGGACCAGTTCCGCCCCGAAGCCCCGGTGATGAAGCCGCCTTCCGCCAATGCGCGCACCTCCTCCATGAACGGCACCGCCGCCCAGTCCAGCCGCGCCTCGCAGCCCGCCCCGCGCATCATCTCCAGCATATGCCCGCCGAGCCCGAAGCCGGTCACATCCGTCATCGCATGCACCCCGGAAAGTTCGGCAAGCTCCGGACCGGGCGTGTTGAGCTGGGTGGTCATTGCGATCATGCGCGCATAGCCCGCCTCGCTCAGCTCGTTCTTCTTCAGCGCCGCCGAGAAAACCCCCGCGCCGAGCGGCTTGCCCTGGACCAGCAGGTCTCCGGGCCGGGCCGAGGCGTTCTTCTTGATCAGGTCCGGATGGACCAATCCGAGCGCCACCAGCCCGTATATCGCTTCCACCGAGTCGATGGAATGCCCCCCCACGACCGGGATGCCCGCCGCGCGCGCAGCCGCCTGCCCACCATCGAGAATGCGCCCGATCGTCTCCTTCGAGAGCACATCGATCGGCATGCCGACCAGCGCCAGCGCCATGATCGGCCGCGCGCCCATCGCGTAAACATCGCTGATCGCGTTGGTCGCGGCGATGCGACCAAAATCATGCGGATCATCGACGATGGGCATGAAGAAATCGGTCGTGGCAACCAGCGCCTGCTCGTCATTGAGCCGGAAGACGGCCGCGTCATCGGCATTCTCCGTCCCTACGAGCAACGCCTCGGGCAGCGCCATCGGCGTCGTCTGCCGCAGGATCTCCGAGAGCACCGCAGGTGCGATCTTGCACCCACAGCCGCCACCATGAGACAGAGACGTCAGGCGCGGTTCGGACGAAATGGGGGCGGCGGTCATGGCTGGGCTCCAACGCGAAAGGACGGGTTCAGGTGTGATCTGTGCACCGCCTTTGCATGGCGGGCGTTGAGCGGCCGCACTAGTCCCGTGCCGCGCTGCTGTCAATGTCGCGCGCCCGCCGGACAGCGCTCCTTCCGCCCCATCCTTCCCCGCGCCGAAGGCGCGCCGCCCCCCAAAGGAGGGAGATGCCGAAGGCGTCGAGCGCCGAGGGGACGCGCCCTTTGCGGCGGGTTCAGGCGGTCGGGGTCTCGCCGGAGAGCACGCTCCGGAAGACATCCGTGTCGACATTTCCGCCCGACAGAACGATGCCAACCTTGCGCCCCGCAATCGCAACGCGCTCATGGTACAGCGCCGCGAGCGCCGCGGCCCCTGCCCCTTCGGCGACATTATGCGTGCACTCGAACAGAAGCCGCATCGCGGATGCGACCTCCTCATCGGTTACGGTGACAATTCGGGCGGCGCCCTCCCTGTAGATCTCGACCGCTTCCGGCACCGGAACCCGCACCGCGATCCCGTCTGCGAAGGTCGTCGCGGACCGGGTCTCGACGGGGCGGCCGGCCTCGACCGTCAACTTGGCGCAGGGCGCCTGCGTCGAGACCACGCCGACGATCTCGGTCGTCAACCCCAGCGCATCCCGGGCCAGGATAGTGCCGCAAATGCCGGAGCCACAGCCGATCGGAACATAGACCGTGTCGAGATCCCGCAAGGCGTTGAACAACTCCCAGCCATAGGTTCCGACCCCGCGCACCAACTCGGGATGGAAGGGTGGCACCATGGCCAGGCCCTCGGCCTGCGCGACACGGAAGGCTTCTTCCCGCGCCGTGTCGAAATCAGTGCCATGAACGACAAGCTCGGCCCCGAAGGCCTCCATCGCCGCGTTCTTCTCGACCGAATTGCCCTCCGGCACATAGACCAGTGGCCGCAGCCCCGCCGCCCGCGCCGCCAACGCCTGACTCTGGCCGTGATTTCCGCGTGTCGCGGTGCAGATCCCGGGCACCTCTGGTTGGCTCCGTTTGAGCCAGTCGATGAAGGTGATCCCACCACGGACCTTGAACGCGCCCGTCGGGGCATGGTTCTCATGTTTCACCCAGGTCTCGACCCCGATCCGGCGGGAGAGCAAAGGCCAATGACGCTGTGGGGTCGGTGGCACGAGGCGGTGGACCATCTCGGCGGCAGCGTCGAATTCATTGGCGGAGAATCGGATCATGGCAGGCTCCTTGCGATTGCGCGCAGGGAAGCACTGCCGAGGATGATGGACAATCGAGGAAGGCGCGACGCACTGTCCCAACTGGCGCGCGGATGGCCAAGTTTAGGGCCGTCGGGACGCTCCGGCACTGTTTCCGAGCGATTTCCAGCAATCGCCTGCCGGTAGGGAATTGCCTTGGAATGCCCGACAGTACGGTGGCTTCGCCTTGCTTCCGCCAGCGTCTCCGAACGGCTCGCCCCCCCCCGGAAGCCTGCGTTCAGAAGTACCGCAGCCAGATGTAAACGTTGGCGATCATCAGCGTCAGGATCATGATGGGGAAGGCGATCCGGGCGAAGGCGATAAAACCGATCGGCTGATGAGCTTTCTCGGCGAAGGCCGCGACCGTCAGGTTCGCCGAGGCGCCAAGCAGCGTCCCGTTGCCGCCCAGGCAGGCGCCCAGCGCCAGCGACCACCAGAGCGGCTCGATATTCTCGGCGCCAAAGGTCGTGGCCGTCGACTCGATCAGCGGGATCATGGTCGCCACGAAGGGGATATTGTCGAGGATTGCCGAGAGGATGCCCGAGGCCCAGAAAATCAGGAAGGCTGTCCACATCATGTCCCCTTCCGTGAAATCGAGCACCGCTTGCGCAAAGAACTCCAGCAGGCCGACATGTTCGACCCCGGCGACGATGACGAAGAGGCCGCCGAAGAAGAAGATCGTGACCCATTCCACCTCGCCGAAGACATGGTGGAGCGTGTCCGATTGCTGGTCCGCGGGCTGGTGTCCATAAGCCAGCAGCATCAGCAGCGCCGCGCCCGCGAGTGCCGAGGTGCCCGGCTGGATGCCATAGCCATGGCCGAGCGTGAAGCCCAACAGCACAAGCGCCAGCACACCGAGCGACTTGACCATCAGCTTACGGTCCTGGATGGCGCCCCCGGCATCGAATTTCATGATCCGGTCGCTGGCCGATTTCGGAATCTGTTTCAGCGCCTTGCGGTTCATCAGGTAGATGATCCCGGTCAGCACGACGAGACAGATCGCGGCAATCGGCGCGAGGTTCACGACAAAATCGTTGAAGCTCAGCCCGGCGGCCGAGCCGATGATGATGTTGGGCGGGTCACCGATCAGCGTCGCCGTGCCGCCGACATTCGAGGCGAGAATCTCGGCAACGAAGAAGGGAAAGACCTTGGTCTCCAGCGCTTCCGTTATCAGCAGTGTGATCGGCGCGATCAGCAGGACGGTGGTCACGTTGTCCAGCAGCGCCGAGAAAACGGCCGTGATCAGCGTGAGCATGATCAGGATGCCCGTCGGGTCCGCCTTGACCGCCTTGGCCGCCTTGATCGCCACATATTGAAACAGGCCCGAGCGCGAGGTGATCGCGACAATGATCATCATCCCGATCAGCAACGCCAGCGTGTTTGCGTCGACGCCGGCCACGGCCTGCGCCTGGTTGATGATCCCGAACAGGACCATCAACGAGGCGCCGAGCATGGCCAGGATCGCGCGGTTCACCTTTTCGGTGATCAGCGCGGCATAGACGAGGATGAGGATGCCGGTGGCCATCCAGAGCGGGTCGATCCCGAGCATGTCGGGGAGCGAGAAGCCCGCCCCATGCCCTGCCCCATGGGCTGCTGTTTGCTCACTCACTGTTTTCGTCTTCCATATCTTCGGGTTGGGCCAGCACGTGTTCGAGCAGCGAGTTGGCGCTCATCGTGCCCACGAACCGGTTGGTGTCGGGATCGACGAGGATCACGTGCCGCTTGTATTGGTGGATGAGGAAAATGCCTTCCATCACCGGCGTTTCCGGCGCGGTAACGGGAATATTCTCCGGGTTGGAGAGATTGTCCCCGACCTTCTCGGTCTTGAGCTGGTCGAGCCGGGCGGCGAAATCCTCCTCCGTCAGGCGCATGAAGCCGAGATAGTTGAGCGGCACGCGGGTGTGTTCAAGGCCGATCAGCGCCGCCTTGGGCAGGATCAGCTTGAGCAAGGTCGGCGCGGTGAAGACACCGACATATTTGCCCGCGTGATCGACCACCGGCAGGAAGCGCGCACGGCTTTGCTTGATGATGTTGAAGGCCTTGGCGACGCTCTCCTCCGGATGGATCGTGTTTTGCACCTCCGGTGCCACCATCACATCAAAGCATGTCAAACCCATATCGGACCTCGATATTTCTACAATGGAACCGCCTGGTTGCCTGCTGGCCCAGAGCGGGCGATGTCGCCGCTGGACTCACCTGTCAGAGTAAGCCGGTTGCGGGCCACTGCAATGGTTGCTTGATTTCACTTCTCCCGCCATCGCGCTAGCGACCAGATTGCATAGCCGGTCTTCCTTTGCCGCCGCGTCATTTTGGTAGGTCGGCGAGTCGCGGATATTGGGCACAGAAAAGCGGATTTTGTACTTAGGAGTGGCGACCGAGTGGATCAAAAAGCCGATCCCGGCGCCTTCCAGGAACACCAGCACAGGCCGTTCTTGGACCCGACTGGATATGCAACGCCATATCCTGAAAATGGCGGAGGCAGGTCGTGCCTTCGGATCGACAGCGCCCTGTTTCCTCGCGGAGCCTTTACTGCGTCAGGCTGGCGAACCTCCCCCCAAGCCCCTAGACAGGGTCCATGGAACTCGAAATCGCCTTTGACAACAGCTATGCCCGCCTCCCGGGGCGCCTTTTCATGCGGCAGGCCCCAGTGCCTGTGCGCGCGCCCGAACTTCTGCTGCTCAATCTCGGGCTGGCGGAAGAGCTGGGACTTGATGCCACGCAACTCAAAAGCCCCGAGGGCCTTGGCATTCTTGCAGGCAACGCCGTCCCTAAAGGTGCAGAGCCGCTGGCGCAGGCCTATGCCGGGCACCAGTTCGGAGGCTTCTCGCCCGTGCTGGGGGATGGACGCGCCATCCTGCTGGGCGAGGTGATCGACCGCCAGGGCGCGCGCCGCGACATTCAGCTCAAGGGCTCTGGCCTGACGGCCTTCTCACGCCCCGGCAGCGACGGGCGGGCACCGCTCGGCGCGGTGATCCGCGAGTTCATTATCTCGGAGGCTATGTATGCGCTCGGCATTCCAACCACCCGGTCGCTGGCCGCGGTGGCCACGGGCGAGCATGTCCGGCGCGAAGCGATGCTGCCCGGCGGCGTGCTGACGCGTGTGGCCGCCAGTCATATCCGTGTCGGCAGCTTCCAGTTCTTCGCCGCCCGGGGCGATACCGAAGCGCTGCAGGCGTTGCTCGACCACAGCATCGAACGCCATTTCCCCGATGCCGACGGGCCGCTCGGCTTCCTCGACGCGGTCATCGCGCGGCAGGCAAAGCTGGTGGCGCAATGGCTCGGCGTGGGCTTCATCCACGGCGTGATGAACACCGACAATATCGCGATCTCCGGCGAGACCATCGATTTCGGCCCCTGCGCCTTCATGGATGTCTTCCACCCCGGCACGGTCTTCTCTTCCATCGACCATCAAGGGCGCTATGCCTATATGCGCCAGCCAGAGATCCTCGCCTGGAACCTCGCCCAGCTCGCCTCCGCGCTCCTGCCCCTGATGGGCGAACCGGAAGACGCGGCACTGGAGGCGGCTCAGGCAGCGGTTGAACGTTATGCGGACCGCATGCGCGCAGAATGGGCCGCAGAGTTTGCTCGCAAACTCGGCTTGCAAAAGCTGGAGGACGGAGATGCAAACCTCGCGGCGGATCTGCTGGAACGCATGGCCGCCGAGGGAGCAGATTTCACCAACACGTTCCGCGCGCTCGCAACCGGACGGGCCCGCGACGAGTTCACGGATCCGCTTGCCTTCGACCAGTGGGAAGAGAACTGGCGCGCGCGGTTGGCACGGGAGCCGGAGCCCGAGGGGCTGACGGCGCGGCTGAAACAGGCCAACCCCGCGGTGATCCCGCGCAATCACCGGGTCGAACAGGCGATTGCGGCGGCGATGCAGGGCGATCTCTCGGTGGCCACCCGCCTCATCGGCGCGCTGGCGCGGCCCTTTGGCGACTTGCCGGAGGATCTGGCCGATCTCGCCCGCCCGCCGCTCGAAAACGAGCGGGTTCAGCGCACTTTCTGCGGCACCTGACGGTTCATCAGCACCAACCCCAGCGTGACCAGCGCCAGCGCACCGAGCAGGCCGGGCGCCATCTCCTCGCCGAGGATCAACCAGCCCATGGAGACGCCGAAGATCGGGGTCAGGAAGCTGAAGGCCGCGACAGAGGCCGGCGGATAGACCGAGAGCAGCCAGAGCCAGATGGTGAAGCCGACCGAGACAACGAGGACGACTTGCAACGCAAGCCCCCACCAATGAACCGGCTCGGGATCGCGCAGGAACGCGCCGAAGAGCGGCGAGATCGCCAGCAGGAGCGGCGCGGAGACGGCAACCTGCCAGAAGAGCTGGCTTTGCGCATCAATCTCGACGAGCTTGGTGCCGCGCGCGCAGAGCGCGATCCCGGCCCAGGCGAAGGCCGCGCCGAGCGCACAGAGATCGCCCGCAAGCGAGGCCTCCCCTGCCCCGCCGCCACGGTCGACGATTGCCCAGACAACGCCCGCGAAGGCGACGAGCAAACCGACGATCTTGTTCCGGGTAAGCCGCTCGCCGGGCAGCAGCACATGCGCCGCGAGCGCGAACCAGACCGGCATCGAGTAGAAGATGACCGAGGAGCGGGTCACCGTCGTCAGGTCCAGCGCCTTGAACAGGAGCAGGAACTCCGCCGTGAAGACGACACCGATCAGCAAGCCCGCCGGCCAGATCTCGCGCCGCAGGACGGGCCGCTTGCCTGCCAGCCGCATCAAAAGCCAGATACAGGGCACCGCGCCGGCCGAGCGCAGCCCGGCCCAGAAGACCGGCTGCAGCCCCTCGTTCACGACCTTGATGACGACCTGATTGAAGCCGAGGAATGCCGAAAAGCCGATCAACGCCAGCGCGCCGAACATGTCGATCCTGTCCTTGCGCGGCATAAGCCCTCCCCCCTGAACAGGCCGCTCCTGCGCCCGCGAAGAACGGAAGTCAAGCCGGGGCAAGAGAGGCAGCGCTGCAACGCTCCCCGGATTGTTACCACGTGGGCGAATCAAAAGAGTTCACGCCGAATCACCCCCGCTGTAGCTTCGCCCCATAACAAGGACGGAAAAATCATGTCCGAGAGAGCAGTGACGACGGTTCGTCCCGAAGAGGCAGGGGACGAAACGGAAATCTGCGGGCGCGCAGCCCGCTATTCTGAGTTTTGCGAGAGCCACCGGGCCCCGGGTGCGCCTGCGGGTGCCCCTGCGCGCCCCCGGGAGGCGTTCGCGTGAGGCTGCGTGCAATTTCCCTCGCGGCGCTGACTCTGGCGCTGGCCGCCTGTGCCCCCGGCCCCTCGGCCGACATCTCCGACCGCAAGGCCAGCTATGGCGAGCCGCTTCCCGCCATGCGCAGCTTCACCACCGCGTCTTCCACACCCAGTGTTCGGTCGAACCGGCAGCTTGCCGGGGATTTCCTCGAACTGACCTTCGAACTGGAAAGCGGCCGCGAGATCCCGCGCCTGACCCGGTTCGACGGAGAAATCACCCTGGAGCTGCGCGGGGCCGCACCACAGACGGTCCGGCGCGATCTCGACCGGCTCATCGCGCGGCTGAAGCGCGAGGCAGGACTGCCCGTCCGGCTGGCCCAGCCCGGCGAAACGGCCTCCATCGTGGTCGAGGTTCTTCCACGCAAGGATCTGCAACGCGCGGTGCCGCAGGCGGCCTGTTTCGTTGTCCCGCGCGTGCGCGGCTGGGACGAATTCCGCAAGGCACGACGCTCCGACAAGGTTGACTGGACGACGCTCCAATCGCGCGAAGTGGCGTCCGTCTTCCTGCCCGGCGATGTCTCTCCGCAAGAAGCGCGCGACTGCCTGCACGAGGAGATCGCCCAAGCGCTTGGTCCGCTCAACGACCTGTATCGCCTGCCGGATTCCGTTTTCAACGACGACAATTTCCACACCGTGCTGACCGGGTTCGACATGCTGATGCTGCGCGTGACCTATGACCGCGCGCTGGCCAATGGCATGGGACGGGAGCAGGTCGCCGCCGCCCTTCCCGGCATTCTGGCACGGCTCAACCCGCGCGGCGAGCGCAGCGGCCCACCGCCCTCGCCACCGACGCCGCATATCTGGGTCGAGGCGATCGAGAACGCGCTCGGCCCGCGCGGCACACCCGGCTACCGTCGCGCTCAGGCGCGGCGCGCCGTGGATCTGGCCCGCTCTGCCGGCTGGAATGACACGCGCATGGCCTTCTCGCTCTATGCCTATGGCCGGCTCACGCTCAACACCGCCCCGGATCAGGCGCTCGCAGCTTTTGTCGACGCCTCCAACATCTACACCTCACTCCCGGACACCCAGATCCAGGCCGCCCATGTCGCCATGCAGCTTGGCGCCTTTTCTCTGAGCGCAGGCGAAGCGAATGGGACGCTGAGGCTGGTGGAGAGCAACCTTCCGGCGGTGCGGCAGGCGGAGAATGCGGCCCTTCTCTCGACATTGCTGATGATGCGGGCGGAAGCGCTGGAACTGCTCGGTCGCAGCGCCGAGGCGCGCACGCAGCGCAACGAGGCACTTGGCTGGGCGCGCTACGGATTTGGCTCCGATACACTGGTGCGGGATCGCGCCAGCGAGATCGCGGCCCTTGCCCCCGTGCGGACCGGATTGTAAGCGGCTGTCGAGGCAAGAGGGAATATACCGATGATTGTCATTCTGGCCGCGCTGGCCGGCGCGATCTGGGGCGGGTTGCTCGCCCGCAAACGTGGCGGGAAACCGGCGGATATAGCGCAATATGCTGCGGGCTATGCCATCGCATTCGCCTTGGCAGGACTGTTCGTGACGATTGCCCTGGAGCGGATGCTCTAAGAGCCCGCGTCGTACTGAAAAGCTCGACCGATGGCCGAATCCAAGCCACACTCTCCGGATCAAGGCCTGGGGAGGAGCATATGGATTTCTTGACAGACCCGTTTCTTTTAGACGCGTCCTCGTTTGACGGTCCGGTCCTGGTGACCGGTGCAGGTGGCTGCATCGGC
Source organism: Tropicimonas sp. TH_r6 (assembly GCF_033101155.1). Classification (NCBI taxonomy): domain Bacteria; kingdom Pseudomonadati; phylum Pseudomonadota; class Alphaproteobacteria; order Rhodobacterales; family Roseobacteraceae; genus Tropicimonas; species Tropicimonas sp. TH_r6. The sequence continues at coordinate 62,169 of NZ_JAWMPX010000007.1, read as the reverse complement.
GCCTGGGTGGTCGCGATCCTGGCCCGGTCCGGTATCCCGCTTGTCGCCTTTGACCTGCAGGACAACCGAACCCGTCCCTCGCTGCTTCTGGGAGATGCGGCGGCGGACCTGACCTGGGAAACAGGCGACATCACCGACAGCGCCCGCCTGTTCGAGATCTGCGACAAGCACGGCATTCGAGCCGTCATCCATCTCGCCGGGTTGATGGTGCCTTTCTGCAAGGCCGATCCCGCCGCGGGCGCGCGGGTCAATGTCGAAGGCACGATCAATGTGCTGGAACTTGCCCGGCAGCGCGGCCTGAAACGGTTGGCCTATGCCAGTTCGTCGGCCATTCACGGCATGCCACCGGGCGGACCGACCATCGCGACATTATATGGCGCCTACAAGCTTGCGAACGAGAACACCGCGCAGGTTTACTGGCTGGACTGGCAGGTGCCCTCGGTCGGCATCCGCCCCAATGTGGTCTATGGCGTCGGGCGGGATCAGGGAATGACCTCGGAATTCAGCGTCGGCCTGCTTCGCGCCGCGCGTGGCGAGGCCCACGAGATTTCTTTTGGCGGCCCCGTGAGCTGGCTCTATGCGGGCGAAGCCGCAGCCGCCTTCATCACCGCCATTGCCCGCGATGGCGACGGCGCACCGGTCTTCGACCTGAACGGGAGCTGCATGTCCGTCGAGCAGGGGTTGGAGATCCTGTCTCATCTGGCCCCAAACCATTCGGTCAGCACAGCGGGCAATCCGCTGCCCATTCCGCCCGATCTCGACGATGCGCCGATCCGGGCACATCTGGGCTCATACCCGTCAATACCGCCTGAGCAGGGCATTCGCGAGAGCCTCCAGGCGTTCCGGCAGCTGATCGCTGATGGCGTTCTGCCCGCTCAAAGCTGAACTGTGCGGACCGGGAAAGGCGTTCCGCCCTTTCGCCAACGCCCACCCTTCCACCCTCGCGCCACCGCGCGCCGAAGGCGCGCCCGGCCCAACGGGAGGAGCGCATCTGTGATGCGTCGACGACGGGCGGGAGCGCTCCCGCCCCTTTTCGCCGGGCTTACACCCGACAAAAAGCGTTGGGGGTGGCGCCCTTCGGGCGCGGCCGCGCTGTTGACCTCGGCGCGTTCGCGCGGGAGGGTGGCGGTCAGCACAACTCGGGACCATCGATGTTTCTACCCTTCTTCCAGACACTGCGAGATGGCGGCGTCCCTGTCTCCTTGCGTGAATACCTCGCCTTTCTCGAAGGGATGTCGGCGGGGCTGGTGACCTATGATCTCGACGGATTCTATTATCTCGCCCGCTCGGCAATGGTGAAGGATGAACGCCATCTCGACCGCTTCGACCGAGCCTTCGCCGCCTCCTTCGATGGCGTCGAGGCACTGACCGCCGAGCAGGTGATGGAAGCGCTGGACCTGCCCGAGGACTGGCTGCACAAGATGGCAGCAAAACACCTGAGTTCGGAAGAGATGGCCGAGATCGAGGCGCTCGGCGGGTTCGACAAGCTGATGGAGACGCTCAAGGAGCGGCTCAAGGAGCAGGAGGGTCGCCACCAGGGCGGCAACAAATGGATTGGCACCGCCGGCACCTCGCCCTTCGGCGCCCATGGCTATAACCCGGAAGGCGTGCGCATCGGCCAGAAGGAAAGTCGGCACAAGCGCGCGGTCAAGGTCTGGGACAAGCGCGAGTTCCGCAATCTCGATGACAGCGTCGAGCTGGGCACGCGCAATATCAAGGTGGCGCTGAAGCGGCTTCGGCAATGGGCGCGGCACGGCGCACATGAGGAGCTGGATCTCGACGAAACGATCCGGGCCACCGCCGATCATGGCTATCTCGACGTCAAGATGCGGCCCGAACGGCACAACGCGGTCAAGGTGGTGATGTTCCTCGATGTGGGCGGCTCGATGGACCCCTATATCAAGGTCGTCGAAGAGCTCTTCTCCGCCGCCCGCTCCGAATTCAAGCATCTCGAATACTACTACTTCCACAATTGTCTCTATGAGGGCGTCTGGCGCGACAATCGCCGTCGCTGGGACGCGCAGACCCCGACCTGGGAGGTGCTCAATACCTATGGGCCGGATTACAAGTGCATCTTCGTCGGCGACGCCGCGATGAGCCCCTATGAGGTGCTGCATCCGGGCGGGGCCAACGAGCATTGGAACGCCGAGAGCGGCGAGACCTGGCTCAGGCGCGCGCAGGCGCAATGGCCCGACCATCTCTGGGTCAACCCGACGCCAGAGCGGCTCTGGGGTTACACCCAATCCATCGGCATGATCCGCCAGATCTTTGGCGAACGCATGGTGCCGATGACTCTGGAAGGGATCGACCGGGGAATGCGGGAGTTGGGCTGAAGCCGTCGGCAAGCGCCACCCGCGCCGCGCTCAGGAGCGCTGTTGCGGAGCCAGCGCATGCCCGTTATCGCTAACCGGCATCCCCTTTTCCCGGTAACCCGATGTTTCGTCCCACCGCCACCCTGCTCTTTCTGGTCGCGATTTTCCTGATCACGGCCATGTCGGCCATTGTCCGTCTGCTCACATCCGACTTGCCCATCGGCCAGATCCTGTTCTGGCGCTCGGCGGGCGCATTCCTGCCGATCCTCGGATACATGGCGTTGCGCCGCGAGTTTCCTGCCGCCCTGTCGACGCGCCACCCTCGGCTGCATATCACGCGCAGCCTGTTCGGCGTGCTCTCCATGGCGCTGTCCTTTCTCTCGCTGGCCTACCTGACGGTGGCGACGGCACAGGCGCTGGCCTACCTGACACCGGTCGTGACCCTACCCCTGGCGGCACTGCTTGCAGGCGAGCGGATGACGCCCCGCGTCGTGCTGGCGACGCTCACTGGTTTCGCGGGGGTGCTGTTCATGGCCGGCGGCGCGCTGGCGCTTCCCGGACACGGCGCGATGATCGGCGTTGCGGCCGGCTTGGGATTCGCGCTCACCATGGCCTTTGTCCGCGTGCATATCCGAAGCATGACCCGCACGGAGCGCCCCTCCACGATCGCCTTCTACTTTGCACTGACCGGCAGCGCCGCAGGGCTGGCCAGCGCGCCCTTCGGTTGGCAGCCCCATGAGGCAGCGACACTTGGCTGGCTGCTCCTGGCCGGTCTGCTCGGCGGGCTCGCCCATGTGCTTTCGGCCGAAGCGGTGGCCCGGGCGCCGGTCTCGCGCCTTGCCCCGCTGGAATATACCGGCCTGATCTGGGCGCTCGGCTTCGATCTCGTGCTCTTCGGCGACCTGCCCAGCTGGTACGGCGTGGCTGGCGCGGCGACCATTCTTTCGGCCGTCGCCCTGGCCACATGGCGACCGTCATCTGCCCAATAGTCCTATCCGGACTTGCCGTCGCGGCCATGCCGGCCCATATCTTCGGGGATGCTGAAGCTCACCCCTCTCCTGCTGATGATCGGCTACGGGCTGGTCATGTACCGTTTCTCCGCCTGGAAAACGGCAAAAGAGCTTGATGCGCGCTCGACCGAGCTGGCAGACCCCGGATTGCGACGCCTGATGGACCGGATGGCCGAGGCGCTGGATCTCGAACGGATCCGCGTCTTCATCTACGAGGTCGCACCGATCAATGGGCTGGCCGCCCCGGATGGGCGGATTTTCATCACCCGCGGCTTCTATGATCGTTACCGCGCGGGCGACGTGTCCGGCGAGGAACTGGCCTCCGTCATCGCCCATGAGCTGGGCCATGTCGCGCTCGGCCACTCGCGGCGCCGGATGATCGATTTCTCCGGCCAGAACGCGATCCGCATAGCGCTCGCGACCGTTCTCAACCGCTTCATTCCGGGCATTGGCGCGGTGATCGCCGGGGCGCTCACCTCGCTGCTCGCCGCGCGGCTGAGCCGACAGGACGAGTTCGAGGCCGATGCCTATGCCTCCGCCCTCCTGGTCAAGTCCGGGATCGGAACAGCGCCGCAGAAAAGCTTGTTCTCCAAGCTGGAACACCTGACCGGCGGGCTTGGCGCGGGCACACCGGCCTGGCTGCTGAGCCACCCGAAGACAGATGACCGCGTGGCAGCGATCGAGGCGCGTGAAGCGCGGTGGGAGACACCACGGATCGATTGAGCAAAGCGCCCGTGGCCCGGAAACAAAGCCGAAGGCCGCCGGGCCAGCGCCTGCCCGTCCCGGCGGGCTGGCGCTTTGGTGAGGCAAGCGCAACCTATGGAACTTTTTCGGATCTGGTCGGGATAAAGTGGTGACCACAACCCTAGCGGCGCCATCCCACGTGCAGGCGCTGGCTTGGCTTTCGGTGCACTACTTGGCTAGCGCAGCGAACGGTGGCTCTGTCCGGGTCCCTACCGCCGCATTCCTGTTCCGATCTGGTCCAGAACGCGTTCGACCTCGCCCATCCCGGTCGCACGGCTTCGGGCGACAATCGCGTCGAACCGACGGCGCAGCGCCTCTTTCTCGGATCCCTTGCAATCGTTCCAGGGTCGCCCTTGCAACCCCATCTCGATCACGTAATAGCCGATGAAATGCGGCCGCGTACCGATTTCGAGGAGCCTGCCATAGGCCTCGTCGGCGCCAAGCGCGCGCAACTCCTCGGCCGAGCGAATGCCGGCACGTGTACAGGCGGCCTCCATGGCCGGACCAAGATTGCGGATCGATGAAACGGGGTCTGCCATAACGACAAACCTACCTGTCCGGGCGGCACCGGCAAGGTGCCGAACAAAAATAGCCCGGTCAGATACTGGCGAAATCTGTAAAGGAATAGCGCGGGCGGCGGCCCAGTTCTGGCGTCGGCTTCTGTTGTTCGCGCGCAGGATCGCGCAACGTCTTCGCCTCCGGAGGTGTTTCGGCGGCGGTCTTGGGCGGTGGGGTCTGATACTCACTCATCTTGTTTGACTCACATTGCTGCGGCCGGGAACCGCCCCGGCCGGAAGGTCGTTGGTCCTGCAATGAGAGCAGAAAAAGTTAACAAAATACAGGGAAAACCAGAGCGGAGACAGATTGTTTCCAAAACGGCCCGTATTATTGCAACATTGTGACAGGCTGCACGCCCTAGCGGTAGCGAAGAAAGGCTTACTCCGGGACGCAGATCTCTCCGGCGCGAATGGCCTTCACCGTCCGAGCGATCAACGACACCATGATGATCAGCAACAGGACGTAGAACAGGGCCGCCAGCACCGCGTGGAAACCGGAGCCCGACAGGGCCGCGAACCGAAAGGTGGCGACGGTCATCGCTGCAGATGGAAAGCTCAGCGCCCACCAGGAGAGCGCAAAGGGGATGGCACTGAATTTCGGGGCCTGAACGGCGACAAGCGCAGCGAAGATAAAGGCACTGTTGAGCAGGATGCGCGCGAAGGCGTCGATCTGGCCACCATTGAGATTGATCCAGGCGACGAAGCCCACGGCAGGCGGCGCGATAAGGATGGCCAGGGTTGGCAGCATCCGTCCGGGCAGCGGGTCATGAAAGATCAGCCGGTTCATCACCAGCACCAACAGCACGATCCAGAAGACGAGCCCGACCGAGAAGAAGAACCAGGAGAGTTCCACGAAGCCGAGTCCGACCCCGGCGAGCGGGGCGACGATATTGCCAACCGCCGGAATGAACCAGGCCGGCGAAATATGCAGCGGCTGGAAGGGCTTGTGGCCGATCCAGCCGGAGATGACGGCCAGCGTCAATCCGAGTTGCAGGCTGGCCCCGACGATCCAGACCAAACGCGCCAGCCAGGGAAGCGATGGTGCCAGTGCTGTGGCGATCAGCAGCAGAGAGATGGAGATGGCGGGGAAGAAAGCTTTCTTGACCGGGTGCTCCCACTCGCCGAGGAAATGGCCACGGTGACGGTTCCATTTCAGCGCGAAGAACCAGCAGAGCGCGGCGAAGGCGACAACCGTGCCGAGCAGGAGCAGGGTCGAGAGAAGGGCCGGCAGGCCCCATGCATGCTCGGCGGTGTGTGTGGCCAGCGTCAGCCCGGCCAGCCCCATGATGGTGGCGAAGAACGTGACCGGGAAATGCGCGAGCTTCGGCTCGGCGACCTGTTCGGCTTCAGTCATTTTTCAGATGCTCCCTGGATCACGGCGCGCGCCTTATCGGCAAATTTGGTCAAAGCGGTGTTGCCCGCAAGCCCAATCGACAGCGGCGCGACCAAAATGACCGCGCCGCCCGGTTTCCATACGACCGCGTCGCGGATCAGTAGTCGAACTCGTCTTCATCCACCTGCGGCCAGATCAGCGATTCCAGCACATAGACGAGGATCGCCAGCCCGATGGCGCCGGCCACGGCGACCCCGAGCAGCACGAAGACATCGACCGGCCCGCCGATATCGGCGAAGCTGGAATTGGTCATCTTCTGCACGAAGAGCACCGCCGCGATGGCGCCGAAGGGCATCGAGAGCTGCGCCCAGAGGAATTTGCGCCAGCTGACCGAGCGGTCGCGGATCAGCACGTAGATATAGAGCAGCGTGATGATCGCCGCGGTGACCACCATGGCCCAGAAGAGCCAGAAGCCGAAGATCTCTTCGAAGACGGCGATGAGGGTTTCGAACGTGAGGTCCTGCATGTCTCTCTCCTCAAGCCTTGCCGCGCAGCATGGCGTTATAGGTGGCTTTCAGCGCGACTTCCTTCATCAGCCAGGAAATCCACAGCTCCTCCAGCGGCGCGATAATACCGGGGAAGGACGGCACGAGATTGTTGTTGTAGTCAAACTCGACCAGCATCGCGCGTCCGATCCGGGTGATCATCGGGCAGGACGTGTAGCCGTTATAAAGCTTGGTGCCTTCCTTGCCTTCGATGGCCGCGACGAGATGGTCCTCGACCACCGGCACCTGCCATTTGACGCTCGCCGCCGTCTTGCCCTTCGGCACACCGGCGATGTCGCCGACGGCGAAGACTTCCGGGTAACGGACATGCTGGAGGTTGTACTTGTCGACCTCGAGCCAGCCCTGCGCGGCCCATTTCCCGTCCTGCCAGGGCAGGTCGGAATTGCGGATCACGTCGGGGGCGACCTGCGGCGGGATGACATTGGTGAAGTCGTAGGGCAGCTCCGTATCGCCTTCGGGCGTGGAGAAGGTCGCGAGCTTCCTGGCCGGATCGATGGATTTCAGGACGTGGTCGAAGGTGGTTTCGAAACCGCGATCCTCGAAGAGCATCCGCACTTTTTCGTTGACGATGGGCACGCCGAAGAAACTCTTGGAATGGGCCGCATAGGTGATGTTCATCTTGTCGCGCGTGTCTTTCCTGCGCGCATAATCATCGGTGATGAAGGTGTATTTCAGCGGCGCCCCGGCGCATTTCATCTCCGTGGCCGGGCGATAGAAGAGCCCCTCCCCGCCCTCGTCGGTGAAGCGGTCCATCGCTTTCCACGTCTTCGCGGCATAGTCCGGCCCGGCATAGACCGCGCCGATACCGTTCTCGCCAACCATGTCGAGCGAGAAGCCTTCGATGGCGTCCCAGTCCAGCTTGATGCCAAGCGCGACGACCAGGTAGTCATACTCGACCGTGGCCCCGCCCGCCGTCATCACCTTCTTCGCCGCAGGGTCGATCTCGGCAACGTATTCAGGGATCAGCTTGGCCGATCGCGGCAGCCAGTCCGGGGTCTGCGTGACCGAGTAATCGGCCGGCTTGAGGCCCGAGGCGATCAGCGTGAAGCCCGGCTGATACCAATGCTGCTTGCGCCCGTCGATCAGGGTGATCTCGGCGCCCTTCAGCCGGTCGTCCAGCCGATTGGCCATCGCGGTGCCCGCCGCGCCGGCTCCGAGGATCACGATCTTCGCCCTCGTCTTGACCTTGGCGGCCCGGGCCGGCGCGGCCTGCAATCCGGTCAGCGCGGCAGCACCGGCCGCAAGCCCAAAGAACTGTCTGCGACTCGTCTTCATATCTGGCTCTTTCCCTCCGTTTCACGGCTGCGAGTCGTGATCGCACCCAGAATAATCCCCGCCTGCATACGCAGGACTTTCCGGCTGATGAAGCATTGCATACATTCGCATGCATTGATCCATATCAAATACATATTTATAAAACATATTTAATTCCCCTTCCCGAGGGAAGGCCGCCAGGCTCGCGCGCCGGATAAAGGTCGAAATGCGGGAACGACTGCCCGCCGCTGATACCGCGAGGTCTTGCCGCCGGAGAAGCGCCCTTCTGCGCCCAGGTCAGGTGGTCTCAACCTGAAGCGGGAAGCAACGCATTTGGAAGCCGGTCCAAAACGATCGGCGTCGGGTGGGAGACAGAAGTGCTTGAAGTCATCATTGTGACTAGCGCCCCGGACCGTCGCTTTGCGCGCGCGAAATCGTTCCTCGCGGTTTCAGTCATCGTCCCGAGGGGCGGACAACGGATGTTTTTTGCACTCGGCTCCAACCGCCTTAGTGCGATGCGAGGCCTCTTCGGCCCGATGGTCGCAAAAGGAACTGCGTCACAACCGGTCTAACCCGCCAGACACGACCTTCGCGCGCACGCCGGAACGCCGAATCACCAGGAACCCTCGCGTTTTGGGGCGTCCTTCTTCGGCGCAACACCCGGCGGAGCCGGTTTGCCACCGCATTCGATGAAAGCCCGGATCGTGCAGTGCCGGCAGGTTTCGTCGTCGAACTGATCTGTTGCTGCCTGGATCGCCTCGCTCTTGTTGGGGTGGAGATTGACCCTTTCGAGATCTTCGAAAAGGTTCATTCGCTCCAGCGCATCCACTGTTTCCTTGAATGGAACGACAAGGTGATACTCGCCACCGGCTTTCCGGGCCTTGGCAATTTCATCAGCCAACAGGCCGACTCCCGACAGGTCGATCTTCCCAAGCCCCTTCAGCACGAGAATCTTGAAACGCGGGCCAGGAAACAGCGCTTCAAATCGGCGGAACTCACTTTCAACGTGATCGACAGAGCCGAAAAACAGCGGCCCATCCAGCCTGAGGATGCTCACTTGCGGGCACTGCTTCAGATCATGGAACAATGCGCCCCGCAACTGCCGGTGCCCGTGACGTTCGATCGGCGCAAGCACCGCGATATGCGGGTGCGAACTGCGGAACAGGAACACTGCAAGAGAGGCGATGACGCCAACGAAGATCGCGTTTTCCAGCTCTGTGGTGATGCCGGCAAGAAAAGTCAGAAACAGGATCAGCGTTTCACTTCGACTGCTTCGAACGATGTGACGGATCTCACCGAAACTGATCAGCCGCCACGCCACGTAAACGATGATCCCGGCCATTGCCGGTTTCGGGATATGGTCGACGAACGGAGCCACCACGAACAACAGCGCGAGCAGCCATGCGGCGGCAAAGACCGCGGACAGGGGCGTCCTGGCGCCGGACTCGGCGTTCATCGCAGAACGGGTGAACGATCCGGAGCCGGCATAGGCCTGAAAGAACCCTGCGACCACGTTCGAGAGGCCCTGACCGATAATCTCCTGGTTGGCGTCGTATCGCTCACGCCGGCGCATGGCAAAGGCGCGACCGATGCTGATCGCTTCGAGAAGCCCCACGAAGCCGACGGAGACCGCGCCCGGAAGGAGCGCCGGCAGATCCGTCAACGCCACGGTGGGCGCGCCAAAACTGGGAACCAGCGAGGGAAGCTTGTCGAACATCTCGATACCGGCCTCGCGGGCCCCGACGATTTCCCCGACCGCCACCCCGACAACCAGCGCCATCAGATAGGCCGGGATCTGGCGGCTGAGCTTCTGGGTGATCACGATGGTCGCCAGCGAGCACGTGGCCAGAAGCAGTGCGAGCGGATGGAAGCCCTCCCAATGCTCGACGACCCGAGCAATGCGCTCGATCACGCCGCCCCCGCTTTCGACGCTGATTCCGAGCGCCCCGCCGAGCTGGGACGCGCCGATCAGGAGCGCGGCGGCCGCTGTGAAGCCGACCATCACCGAATGCGAGATGAACGAGATCAAACCGCCCAACCGGAACACGCCCGCCAACAACTGAAACAGACCGGCCATGATCGTCAGGGTCAGCGCGAACTGGATGTAGACGGGCGTGCCGGGGGGCGCCAGTTCGGCGAGCGTCGCGAACATGACCGCCGATATCGCTGTCGTCGGCCCCGACACCATGATCATCGACATCCCCCATATCGCGGCGATCACGGGCGTGATCATGGCGGTATAGAGCCCGTATTCCGGAGGAAGGCCTGCGATGACGGCAAATGCCACGCCTTGCGGCAGGACAATCGCGGCATTGGTCAGCCCGGCGAGGGCGTCGGCGCGCACGGTCTCTCGGTTGACCAGGCTGAACCATGGTCGACGGGGGCTGAAATTCGCGATCAGTTGGTGTTTGTTCGGCATTGATCAGGTATCTTGCAAAGCTTGGGATTTGGGTGAGCCCACCCATGAAGGCCGTTCGTTCGCCAACAGACCTGCGTCACAGGCCGACTGCGTCAGCGCTCGTTCGGGCCTGTCACGCCAGAAAATGGCCGCGCACCGGCTCGCATGGAGACGGATTGCCGCCATTCTCTGCCTTTTCGCAGGAGCGCGGGCATCAGGAGAAACGCAGACACTCTCTGACCACGGACCTGCGGATAGGGAGATAGTTCCCTTAGACCCAGCTGCGCGGGCCGCGCGATCCCTCCCGATGCTGTCCCCTTGCCGGACGTCCCGGGGGCGACATCATGGACATCGCTCCGCGCACGCAGGCGAGAGGATAGCCCTGGCTGCGGATCCCGCTCTCCGTGCGCCAGCGCAGGATCTCGTCTACGAGGCGGCGCCTGGTGTCGGCATGCCCCGGATCAAGCCAAAGGTTTTCAAGCTCTTGCGGGTCCGATGCGAGGTTGAACAATTGCCCCTCCTCGCTGTCCACGAAATGCACCAGCTTGAAATCGCCCTCGCGCACCATCGTCACCATCCGGGTTCCTTCGAGCAGCGCGTCGTTGGAATGCTCGCAGAACACGCGCGGGCGGTCCTCCTGCTCGCCATTCATCAGCGGGATGAGGGACTGCGCCTCCATCCAGTCCGGAACCTCGATACCAGCCAGCTCGAGAATCGTCGGCCCGAAATCGAACAGGTTGACCAGGTCGCCCAAGCGGCGCCCGCCATCGAACCGACTGGGCCAGGAGACGATGGCCGGCACATGGACGGTGCTCTCGTACATGTTCCATTTCTGAGAATGGCCATGATCGGTCAGGCTGTCGCCGTGATCGGAGGTGAAGATCACAACCGTCTCCTCCAGAACGCCACGCCGGTCCAGCGCTTCGATGATCTGGCCGACCTGATCGTCGATCATGGACACGTTGGCGTAGTAGTGCAGGCGCTGTCTGCGCGCCTGTTCAGGGGTCGGGTTCGTCAAGTGGACGATCCCGTCCGCGTCATCCTCCAGATGGTGCTGGCGCAGCTTTTGATAGGCGGAGGGTTGTTCGTCGATATCGTCGGCGGGGATTGGATCGGGCAGATCGCGGCCCTGATACTTGTCGAGATATTCCTGCGTGGGGTCGTAGGGCGGGTGCGGCCCCGGAATGCCAACCTGCAGGAAAAAGGGCTCATTGCCCGGATACCGGTCGATCCAGCACTTCGCGAGCTGCGGCACGAAGACGTCGGGGTGCAGGATCGCTTCATCCTCCCAGACCCAGGCGCCGAGTAGATCCTCGTAGCCCTGCCGTCGGCGTTGCGTCACGCGCGAGGGCTTTTCCTTGCCACGGACGAAGTAACCCTTGTCCCAGTTGTCGAGATAGAAAGGCAGATCGTCATGGTCGCGATCCTTGTTCTCGGTGACATGCCGCTCGTGGAAGCCGAACGCGCCCTCGACCGGCCATGTATGCATCTTGCCTATATTGACCGTGTGATAGCCGGCCTCCGCAAGATCCTTGACCCAGCAATAGGACCATTCCTCGTCATTGCGAAACACGCCGTTGGTATGCGGGTAGGTCCCGGTGAAAAGTGCAGCACGGGAAGGCGCACAGGACGGCGCGGGGATATACATCTTCTCGAAAGCCACGCCGCGGTCGGCAAGCTTGTCGAGATTGGGCGTGATCATGTGATCGAAGCCCAAAGCGGCAATCGTGTCGTATCGCTGCTGGTCGGTGATGATGAAGACGATGTTGGGTCTTTTGCTCATGGTAAGCTTTCCTCTTACCGCGCCGCTCCATGGCTGCGCGATGGAACGGTTGGAAACTAGAAATTGCCGACGATTGCCGGCACCGGATCCACGGTCGCAACGCTCTGCGCGAAATTCGCGAGAATCAGGTCGCATTTGATCGACTGGTACTCCGGGTTGGCCCATTTGTTGTCGAACTCGTTCGGATCCGTTTCGAGATCGTACAATTCTCCGATTTCCTGCCCATGGAAGACGGTCAACTTGTAGCGCCCGTCAAAATACATGGTCGCGAAGACCCCTTTGTGGGAGGCCGGCAGGGAGTTGTAATACTCGCAATAGACCGAACTCTTGTGCATGTCCGGTTTGGCCTTGCCCTCCAGGATCCCGACCAGGCTGCTTCCCTGCATCCGATCCGGAATGTCGATGCCGGCAAGACCAAGGATTGTCGGCGCAAGATCAACCAGTTCAACCAGAGCCTGGCTGCGAAGCTTTTCCTTCAGGCGCGCCGGGCAGGAGAAGATCAAGGGAACATGCACCAGTTCCTCATAGAAATGCCCGCCCTTCAGGATCTGCCCGTGATCTCCAAGCATTTCGCCGTGGTCGCTGTGGAAGATGACGATCGTGTTGTCACGCAGCCCGCTTTGGTCGAGGTAGTCGATGATCCGTCCGACCTGTTTGTCGATTTGGTCGACCATCGCATAGTAGTCGGAGACATATTCCCTGATTTCGAGGTCATTGAGCTTCTTGCAGCTCGGACCCAGACCGCTTTGCCCGCCATTCTCGTAATCGTCCGTCTGGACAAGCGGCTTGGTGTCTAGCTCGCCGTCCCTCCATTTGGGCAGGGGCATGTCTTTGGCGGGGTACTTCTCCTTGTACTCCTTCGGCGGGTCAAAGGGGTGATGCGGATCGAAGATGTTGATGCTGAGCAACCACGGCCTGTCCGCATTGGTTTCCATGAAGTCGATGGCTTCATTCGCACACCAGGTCGTCTGGTGGTACCTGGACTCGATGCCGCCTTCCTCGCCGTGGTAATCCTTGTCCCAGGACTTGCCCTGCGATTTCAGCCAGACCTGATAGGCATTGTCGTCGCCCCACCCATCCCGAGGCCCGTGGCTCCATTTGACCATGTCATAGCCATGATGTTTGGGGAGGACTTCCGTCCGTCCATCCGCCGCTGAAAGATGCAGTTTCCCGATCAACCCGCATGTGTAGCCATGCTGGGACAGGATATGCGGGACGAGGATCTCGTCGTCCGGGAAGTAGTCGTTGCCGTTGCGGGTCGTGCCCGTCGTGCGAGGATAGCGTCCGGTCAGAAAACTGGCCCTGCTCGGAGTGCAGACCGGGGCCTGACAATAGGTTCGATCAAAGGAGACACCCGTCTCGAGCAGCCCGTCCAGGTTTGGCGTATCGATATACTCGTTGCCGTTGCTCCGAAGCGTATCAAAGCGTTGCTGGTCGGTGCAAATCCACAAGATATTGGGTTTGTTCTGGTCTCTCATGAGTTCGATACCCTCAAAGTCGTCTCTTGGGATCAGCCAAAAGTGTCTTCGGTTCCAGAGGGCCAAGGGGGGCGATATTCCCCGGGCCATTCCGTGTTGTCGTGGTTGTTTCATTGGCCCGGCCTGATCTCTCCGGCCGTTTGACCTATCAAGACCGGACCAATGATCTGTTTCGCACCTACTTCAGCACGCCGAGATCCTTCAGGACCCCTTTGTTCACGACGTCGAGTTCCTGCATCCGGGCCAGATAGGCTTCGGAGTCATTGTAGTTGATCATGATCTTCCGTTTGGCCAGAGCTTCGATCAGCTCGGGTTCCTGCAGAGCAGCATCGACAGCGGTGGACAGGATATCCAGGATTTCCTGGGGCGTTCCCTTCGGCGCGATGACGCCCACGAAGAGCTGGCTCGGCGTATAGCCAAGGTCCTTCAACGACGGGATGTCGGCGAAGTAGTCCGGCTTCACTTCCATCACATCGACGATCGGCTTGAGCGTACCGGCTTCAAACTCGGAAATGATGATGTGAGACGGCATGATGGCCGCTTCGATTTCCCCACCAAGCAGGGCCTTTTTGCTTTCGGCGCTGCTCTTGTAGGTAATTTCGTTCAGATCAACTTCTGCGGAGAGTTCCAGGTTCAACAGCGGCAGGTGTTGGACGTTGAAAACCCCATCGACGCCGACCCGCACCTTGCCAGGGTTCTCCTTGGCATGCGCCAGGAGGTCGTCGAGCGATGCGAAAGAAGAGTCGCCGGGGACAACGATGTAATGGGCGGCATCGAACACGTTCGCGATCAGTTCGAAATCCTCGTATCCCGCATAGCTGGTCTTGCCGAGATGGGGCATGATCGTCAGCGGCGCAACCGACGCCTGACCGATCGTGTAACCGTCCGGCTCTGCGTTAAATACGGCGGACACGGCGATTGTTTGCGTCGCCCCCGGGAGGTTCTTCAACACGAAGGTCGCGTCGTTCGGAAGATTTTTTGCCACATACGGATAGATGGTCCGCACGATGGAATCCAGACCGCCGCCGGCCCCATCAGGCACGATCCAGGTGATTGGCTTTTCCGGATACCCCTCGGCCGTTGCCATCGATGGATTGGTCCCCGCAACGATTGAAGCAAGTGCCAGACTTGCCACGGCGGTTTTTGTCAAAAACGTTAGCATTAGGTTGATCTCCCTTTGAGATTTGTCACCATCGCACGCCCAATTCATCGCTACTTGGGAGGCCGGGCATGCATCCATGGTCGATTTAAAAGCAGCCAAACACGTACCGGCTACTTTGCGGCTCCTCCTTCACCGTTTCATCTTGCTGCATCCACGCTCTCATCCACATTTTCAGAGACTTCGCGGTTCTTCCGCCTCCTGTAATCTCCGTAAATGCTGGCCGAGATAGCACCCACGATCATGAGGACCAAGGCGATGGAATACACGCTGGAAAAGAAGACGTTATAATTCCCGTTCGAAAGGGTCAGCGATCGTCTGAAGTTCTCTTCAATTATCGGCGCAAGGACGTAGGCAATAATCACGGAGGACACCGAGTAGTTTAACCGTTTCAGGAAGTAGAATGTCACACCAATTCCAAGTGCCAGCCACAGATCGAAGAACGCGCTTTTTGACGCGTATATACCAATGAGACAGAGAACCATCACAATGGAAATCAAGAATGAGTTCGGTACAACGAGAACCCGCGCGAATACCGGCGTCAACAGGCGTCCAATCAGATACATCGCCATTGTCGTCACGATAAATCCGTAGAAGATCCCGTAAACAAGGTCTCTCTCGGCTGTGAACACATTTGGCCCGGGCTGGATTCCGTGCATGATGAATGCACCCATAATGATTGCAATCGCTGCCGAACCTGGAATGCCGAGGGCCAGGAATGGAACCAACGCGCCACCCGCCGATGCGTTGTTTGACGACTCTGGCGCAACAATACCTTCCGGGCTCCCCTTGCCAAAAGCTTCCGGAGTCTTGGACATTTTGCTCACGGCCGCGTAGGCAAACCAACAGGACGCACCACCACCAATTCCTGGCAAGATGCCGGTTCCGGCGCCAATGACCGATCCAACCGTTGTGGGCTTGATAATCTTCTTCACCTCTCCGAACGAAAGGCCGGTCTTCAACTTGCTGTAGTCAGCAACGTATCTGATGTTCAGCCCCTTGCTGATCATCAAGAAAAGTTCAGATATCGCGAACATTCCAACCAGGAAGGCGACAAGGTTTACGCCGTCCATCAGTTCCGGTTGATTGAACGTCGCACGGTTTACACCGGTCAGTGTATCGACCCCCACCGTTCCGGCCATCAACCCGAGGACGACAGAGATCAAGCTTTTGATCTTGTCTGTTCCGCTCAACAGTCCGACCGCCATCAGTCCGATAATGCCCAGCAGGAAGTATTCGGGACTGCCGAAATTCAACGCAAACTTGGCCAAGGGAACGGAAATAAAGATGAGAACCATTCCACCGAAAAGGCCACCAATGCTCGACGACAGCAGGGAATAGCTCAGCGCCTTTCCCGGGGAGTCGTTCATTGCCATTGCATGTCCGTCGATGACGGTTGCGGCGGCCTGAGGGGTTCCCGGCACGCCAAGAAGAATGGCTGAGATGGACCCGCCATACTCGCCGGCCTGATATGTCGCGAGGAGCATCAGAATTCCGGCAAGAGGCGGAAGTGTGAATGTCACTGGCAGCAAGAGGGCAACCGCGATGACAGTGCCGAGGCCCGGCAAGGCACCGAAAACCATCCCCACCAGGGTGCCCAGCAGGATACACAGCATGTTGGTGACGGTGAAAAGATTCAGAAGGTCGTAGCCAAGTGTTTCCATTTTCTTCCCACCTCTAGAAGGAAATAGTCAGAATTTTTCCGAACAGAGCGTAGAGAAATCCAGTCGTTAGAGCTGAAGTTACTACAGCGACACCGAGACTATTTCCGATACCGAATTCCATTCTGAAGATCGTCAGCAGGACGGCCAGAAATACGAATACGTTCAGGTAGAAGTAGCCAAGCAGTTGCCAACTTGCGATGAAGGCAACAACAAGGGCGAGCGTCGCGATGATATACCAGAAATTATGTGTGGTTATCTTTTCGGTGTTTTCCGGCCGCAGGTCCCGAAAATTCCTGTACAGGGTAGCCAGAGACAACAATATGAGCAGAGCCGTAAGGATATTGGGAAAGTAAGTTGGCCCAACACCCCCAGAGGAAAAGAATATCGCCTGCGACGCGCTATAGTTCAGGTTCAGAGCGTAGCACAATCCGCCTATTATCAGGATAACAGACATTATGCTGTTGAGGCTTCGCCAGGTCATTCAATCACCTGCCTGCACGAGGTCTGTTGTTCTCAGATGTGTCATAGTTCCTCCCAGATTGTGCCGACCGCCGCTTCCGTTATCCTCCTCGAAGCGGCAAGGCGTGGTGCTTGGGTGCCAGTCGGTTGGCGCTGCTCTCCGCATATCCAAGCTCGGAAAGCTCGGCGCGCGCCGCCAGCAAGGCGTCCTTGTATTTCTCAATGTCGTCGTTCGGACGGTCATCGGGCTCTGCCAGGGCCAGCAAATGCAGAAACTTGCCATTCGGGTCCTCAACGACCGTTGCGCACCGGCGAATTCCGACGTGGTTTCCTTCAGGATCTGCGGCAAACACTTCCGAACGCATACCGTCCAGAGTGTCTCGAACTGCTGGCGCCGGCAGCCAGTGTGTCGCCTGCCCGGTCTTTCTCAGGGTTTCAAAAAAACCGTCAGTATAGAAACTGGCCTGCACATCGTCCCAGGTCAGCCGGCTCAGGTACAACTGAGACAGAACATCCAGTTCATAGAGCGAGCGGCGGAACCCAACGCTTGCGCGGATCACCACGTTTGGATCCGGATAGCCTGTCTTTGAGTGCCACAGGAGTTCATGGCCAGCGACCACAATCACTTCCGCCGAAACGCCAAGCCGCTCGGACATGTCTTTCATCGTGCTGTCGAGCTTGGCCAAGTAGGTCTGCGACATCGGCACGTTCCGTTCCAGCCGGAAGTTGCGAACGCAGTATTTCTCGCTTGTGCGGAACAAGTAGCCCCAATCCGACAGAGACTTGACGATCCGGTTCAGCGTCGACGGCGACAAACCACAGTGTCGCGCGATGTCGGTTTGCTTCACCGGTTCCGGCCCTGCGGCCATGATGTACTCCAGAACTTGCAGTGTTCGCTCTGTCGGGTTCATGAATATTCCATATTTGGTTGTATGAATTTCATTATTGGTATTTTGACCGTGAGCGTTTTTGGAGATTCTGTCAAGTGAAGTCTTTGCCCTCAGGGAAACACCAGCCTCTCCAGGAGAACCGCCCACGGCGCCAATCGGGCCGGCCTACCCTTCTTCAGGTCGATCGCATCAGTTCCAGTACAACGGTTGGCTTGAACGGAAAGACGAGGGCGGCGCGATGGTCTGGTTTGGCGACACGGCGCTGCGCATCGGGTCCGAGGTCACGTCTCGCGGCTTGCCCGGCGGCGGTTTGGATCACGACAATGGAGGCCGCCAAGCAAAAGCCAGGACGCTGCTCCAGAACAGGTCCGCTCCCTCGATCTGCGCGGGGGCCAAGATGGGTTATGCCCTTTCCCCGGTTTACCGGATTCCTCTGCTAAGATATGACAGGTGCTGAAATCGCCCCTTTGCCGGTTCGTCCTGTCCCGGAAGGTGCCTTGCAGTGAGATCCCCCTCCCGTGACCAATCCGCGCCCTTTCAACATCATGACAAAACCCATCGGACCGCGGTGTAACATTGACTGCAAGTACTGCTACTACCTTGAAAAAGAGAAGCTTTACCCCTCCGAGAAAAAGTTCCGGATGTCCGATGAGATATTGGATAGCTATGTCCGACAGGTCATCGAGACCTCGCTCGAGGCGGGAATGCCGGAGATCAATTTCGCCTGGCAGGGCGGTGAACCCACCATGCTCGGCGTGGATTACTTCCGGAAAATCGTGGATCTGCAGGCGCGGTACGCACCCGCGGGGACGAAGCTCACCAATGCGTTCCAGACCAACGGCATGCTGCTGGATGACGACTGGGGTGCGTTCCTTCGAGACACCGGGTTCCTTGTCGGGATCAGCATCGACGGGCCGAAAAAAGTCCATGACCGCTACCGGGTCGACCGGCAAGGAAAGCCGACCTTCGACAAGGTGATGCGCGGCCTCGAGGTCCTGCAGCGGCACGAGGTGGAGCATAACTCGCTGACAACCGTGCACCGCGCCAATGGCGGCAAGGGCAAGGAAGTCTACCGCTTCCTCAAGGGGTTGGGCATGGAATTCATGCAGTTCATTCCGATCGTGGAGCGCAACGGAGCGGACGGTCTGGCGAGCGCGCCGCAGGTCGATATGGACCCGGGCAACAGCGTGACGGAGTGGAGTGTCAGTCCGCGCGCCTATGGAAAATTCCTCTGCGATATCTTCGACACCTGGTTCCGGAATGATATCGGCGAGGTTTTTGTCCAGCATTTTGACGTGATGCTGGGCAAATGGGTCGGCGCTCCGGCTGGATTATGCGTGTTTGCAGAAACCTGCGGCGACAGCCTGGCGCTGGAACATGACGGCAGCCTGTATTCCTGCGATCACTACGTCTATCCCGAATACCGGCTCGGCCGGATCACCGAGACGCCGATGCGCGACATGCTGTGGACCGAGCGTCAGGAAGAATTCGGACAAGCGAAATCGTCCACTCTGACAGAGCAATGCAAGGCGTGCGACTATCGCTTCGCCTGCCACGGCGGGTGCCCCAAGCACCGCTTTGCCAAGGCTCGGAACGGAGAACCGGGGCACAACTATTTCTGCGAGAGCTACACCATGTTCTTCCGCCATGCTGAAGAGAGGCTGGGAGACATGGCGCGGCTGGTCTCGACGGGTCGTCCAGCCGCTGAGGCGGCGAGGAAGTAGCACGAGCCCCGCCTCAAGTCTGATTCAACATTTTGAAAAGATAAGAAGTTCTCCCCGCCCCCCACCGAACCGGGGGCGCATCGGACATTCCCTGAACGCCCTTGGGGCGTCCCATGTCAGGCGCGCTATTCGCCAGACGCAGCAGCGCCATGCAAAGTAAATGGTAGCGCAAACAGTGATAATGTCCTACGCAATGCCAAGGGGAGGAAGGCTGTCATAACGGTGTCCTTATGTCTGATACGTCCATTGTCCACGTCCCGACCAACTGGAACGCGCTGCTTCTTGCGCCGGTTCGTGCAGTTCTGAAGGGTCTGGTTATTTTTCAATTGGCCCAACGCCAGGCGAAGCTGGCGCAGAAACTTATCAATCTCTCCGATGTGGAACTGGGAAAGCGCGGGCTTACGCGTGAACAGATTCCGCAATTCGTTGCCAACCTGGCACCCTGACGGAACTTGTTGCGCGAACCGGACGAGATGTCATCCGCCCGGCGGTGACGTTCCACGTTCGGATTTCGCTCTTGTTGCGGAATGTCGCAAAGCTGTCGCCGGGCGTGAAAAAGCCTGCCGCGACGATCGCGACAGGCTGTCTTGTATCATGTCCCATTGCGGGACGGGATCAGCGCGAAAGCCCGGCAATCTCGTTCCGGGAACGCGCCCATGAGACGTGGTGTTGGATCGTTGCGGTCACCCCTCGTCTGCCAATGCGCGGTCTTCCTGCATCTCGAGCCACATGGCGTTGAGAACGGCGACAAGGGCAGCGAGCGGGAGGCCGAGGAGCCAGGCGAAATACCACATTGGGATGTCCTCTCTTCAGTAGACGGATTCGGAATTGTCGGCGATTTCATCCTGGGTGACCTTGCCCCAGAGCACCCAGTAGACCCAGGACGTGTAGGCCAGGATCAGCGGCACGAAGATCACCGAGCAGATCAGCATCACGAACAGGGTCAGGTGCGATGACGAGCTGTCCCAGACGGTCAGCGAAGAGTTCGCATCGACCGAGGAGGGCAGGATGAACGGGAACATGGTCAGGCCCACGCTCGAAATCACCCCGAAGATGCCGAGCTTGGACCAGAGCAGCGGCGCCACGTCGGAATGTCCGTTCAGCGTTCGCGCCGCCATCAGGATGCCCGCAAAGCCAAGCAGCGGCGCGATGGCGATCCAGGGACGGGCGGCGTAGGCGACAAGCCAGCTATCCGTCTTCACGATTTCCGAGAGCAGCGGGTTGGACGGCCCGTCCAGCACCGGCGCCTCGGCGAAGGCGAACCCCTCGATGCCGAAAGCCAGCCAGAGCCCGGCCGCGGCATAGCCCGCCGCGGCGAGATAGCCGAAGAGCGGGCCCATTTGGCGGGCACGGGTCTCGACCATGCCATCCGCCTTCAGCGCCAGCCAGGCTGCGCCATGTTGGAGCAGCATAAAGAGCGACACGAGACCGGCGAGCAACGAGAACGGGTTCAGCAGCCCGAAGAACTTGGCATAAAACGGCCCGTCATAGATCGAGAGCAGCTCCGGCGAGAGGTGGAACGGCACGCCGACCAGTACATTGCCGACCGCGACACCAAAGATCAGCGCCGGCACCGCGCCGCCCACGAAGAGCGCCCAGTCCCAGCCGCTGCGCCAGGCGGCGGAGGGCCGCTTGGAGCGGTATTTGAACCCGACCGGCCGCAGGATCAGCGCCGCCAGAACGGTGAACATCGCAAGGTAGAAGCCCGAGAAGCTGACCGCGTAGAGCGGTGGCCAGGCGGCGAAGATCGCGCCCCCCCCGAGGATAAACCAGACCTGGTTGCCTTCCCAGACCGGGCCGACCGTGTTGATCGCTTGCCGGCGTTCAAGGTCGGTCCGGGCGACGAAGGGCAGGAGCGCGCCGACACCAAGGTCGAATCCATCCGTGAGCGCGAAGCCGATCAGCAGTACGCCAAGCAGCGCCCACCAGATCACCCGCAGGATTTCAAAGGAAAGAAGTTCGTGAAGGATCATGTCTCTTTACTCCGCAGGCGTTTGGACACCGGGCACCTTGCCGTCATGCGTACGCAGACGGTGCTCGTGGCGGGCGGTCCAGTCTTCCGTCTCGGAGACGTCCAAATACGGCCCCTTGCGGATGTATTTCAGCATCAATCCCATCTCGATGACGAAGAACACCGAGTAGAAGGCGACGAAGCCGACAAGCGTGATCAGCAGATCCGCGATCGAGAGATGCGACACCGACATCGCCGTCGGCAGCACCCCGTCCACCGTCCATGGCTGGCGGCCGAACTCGGCCACGAACCAGCCAAGCTCGGCGGCAATCCACGGTGCGGGGATGATCCAGACCGCAAGCCGCAGCGCCGGCCGCGGGAAGGTCATGCCCTTCCAGTTGGCGCGGTAGAAAAAATAGGCCATCAGCCCGATGAAGCCGAAGCCGAGCCCCACCATCAAGCGGAAGGCCCAGAAGAGCGGCCAGACGGTCGGCACGGTATCGTTGGACGCCAGCGCGATCTGTTTCTCCGTGGCTTCGCGCGGGTCGTCCACGTAGCGCTTGAGCAGGAAGGCAAAGCCGAGATCGGCGGAATGCGCCTCGAACTGTTCCGTCAGTTCCGGTGTCATCTCGCCCTTTGCGGCGCGGATTTTCTCCAGCGCGTCATAAGCGATGATGCCGGATTTGATGCGCGCTTCCGCATTCTCGACCAGTTCGGCAATGCCGGGGATCTCCTGCGTCAGCGAGCGTGTGCCGATCAGACCCATCATCCAGGGGATGTGCAGCGCGTAATGCGTCTCGCGTGCCTCCATGTCCGGGAAACCGACAGCCGTGAAGGATGCGGGGGCGGGTTCGGTGTGCCACATGCCCTCGATGGCCGCGAGCTTCATCTTCTGACTGTGGGTCGCCGCGTAGCCGGACTCGTCGCCCAGAACGACGACGCAGAGCGCCGAGGCGAGGCCGAAGGAACAGGCAACCGCGATGGAGCGGCGGGCAAGCGCGGCATGGCGGTCATTGAGCAGGTACCACGCCGAAACGCCGAGCACGAAGACGGCGGCCGTCACGTATCCGGCAGACACCGTGTGCACGAATTTCGCCTGCGCGGTCTCGTTGAAGACGACGTCGAAGAAGGAGGTCATTTCCATCCGCATCGAGACAGGGTTGAATTCGGCGCCGACGGGATGCTGCATCCAGCCATTGGCGATCAGGATCCAGAGCGCGGAGAAGTTCGAGCCGATGGCCACGAGCCATGTCACGGTGACGTGCTGCACCTTGCTCAACTTGTCCCAGCCGAAGAAGAAAAGGCCCACGAAGGTCGCTTCCATGAAGAAGGCCATGAGCCCTTCGATGGCCAAAGGTGCACCGAAGATATCGCCAACGTAGTGGCTGTAATAGGACCAGTTCATGCCGAACTGGAACTCCATCGTGATCCCCGTGGCGACGCCGATGGCGAAATTGATTCCGAAGAGCGTGCCCCAGAATTTGGTCATCTGCCGCCAGATCGGGCGGTTTGTCATCACATAGACGCTCTCCATGATCGCTACGATGACCGAAAGACCAAGCGTGAGCGGGACGAAGAGGAAGTGATACATGGCCGTCATCGCGAATTGCAGTCGCGACAACTCCACAAGATCGAGTTCCATTGATTGCCTCCGTGCAGGGATACAAGCGGCGAAGATATATTTGCGATACCGCTTTGTTTTGGCTATTGCACGGGCCCGACCTGTCACACTTTGACACAGATCAAGAGAATTGAGGAATTAGAATATATCTATTTCTTTCCGTACCTCCCGATCCAGTGACAGCGCCTTCCCCGCCCAGTCCCGCTCGACGCCCCGGTGCGCGGCGAGCAGAATTGCGGCCCCGGGACAATGGGCCCGGAGTCCGGCCAACACGGCGCGGGC
The DNA here is from genome assembly GCF_033101155.1 of Tropicimonas sp. TH_r6. Classification (NCBI taxonomy): domain Bacteria; kingdom Pseudomonadati; phylum Pseudomonadota; class Alphaproteobacteria; order Rhodobacterales; family Roseobacteraceae; genus Tropicimonas; species Tropicimonas sp. TH_r6. The sequence continues at coordinate 38,984 of NZ_JAWMPX010000007.1, read as the reverse complement.
GGTGTCGCGATCAAGCCCTTCGGTCGGCTCGTCGAGCAGCAGAAGCGCAGGCCGCCGCAGAAGCGTTCGCGCCAACACCAACCGTCGGGTTTCGCCGCCAGACAGCCCCCTGCCGCCTTCGCCGAGACGAGCCTCCAACCCACCCAGTGTCGCAATGACAGGGCGCAGGGCGACGGCGTCCAGCACGGTCTCCATCGCGTCCTCTGTCGCCATCGGCGCGCCGAGCCGCAGGTTTTCGGCGATCGTGCCGCCGATCAGCGTCGCGCGCTGTGGCAGATACCCGAGATGGGCGCGCAGATCCGGTTCGGTCCAGTCAGGAAGGGACCGCCCGGCAATCCGGATCTCGCCCGCGCGAGACGGCAAGAGGCCGGCGATGCTGTTGAGCAGGGTCGTTTTGCCCGAACCGCTCGCTCCGGTCAGGGCGAGGATCTCACCCGGCGCAAGCGCCAGACTCACCCCCTCGATCAGCGGCGGTCCGTCCGGGCCGTTGGCGATCGAGACGTCGGAGAGCGAGAGGGCGTCGCCAGTCAAAGGCGCGGCGTTGACGGATCGGATCGGCGCCTCTTCGGGCAACCAGTGTGTCACCCGCCGCGCGGCGTCGCGCATACCGCCCAGCTCGCTCATGGCCCGGCGCAGCGGACCGATCACCTCCGCCAGCGCCAGCGTGGCGAAGAATCCAAGCGCGGCCAGCGCCGGGGAGATCGTTCCCGCCCGGGCCAGTTCGGCACCGAGAAAGAGTGCTCCGGCGGCGGCGAGCGTCGCGGTAAAAGAGAGCGCCGCGCCGCTGCGGCGTTCGATCCGGGCAAGCGCGAGGCGGTCGGTCCGAGCGCGGATATCGGCAGCTCGCACATGCGCCGAAGAGGTTTCGAGTTGTCCGGCGAAGGCGAGCATGGCACGGCCGCGCAAATGGTCGATGGTGCGGGTTCGGAAGGCCTGTGCGGCGGCTTCCGCGCGACGTGAGGGGCGTGCAGAGCGCCGCGCGGACCACACCAGCGCAAGCGCCCCGCCCGTGACCAGCGACAGCACGGACCAGGCTGCAACGCGCGGATCCACAAGCAGCGCCAGTGCCACCCACGCCAGAACGAGGGTCGCACCGCCCGCGAGCAACGGGATGACCAGACGCAGCGCGACACCGTCCAGCGCGTCGATATCGCAGGTCAGCCGGTTCAGGACCTGCGCGCCCCGGAAGCGCTGCATCACCGGGAAGGGCGCCGCAGACAATCCGGCAAGCAGCCGCACACGCAGCGCCGACAGCGCCTTGAGCGTCGCGTCATGCGTGAGCAGCCTCTCGCCGTAGCGCGCCGCCGTTCGTCCAAGCGCGAGGAACCGCACGCCGGCGGAGGGGCGAAACACATCGAACAGCGCCCCGGTCCCGGCGATCCCCGCTGCCCCGGCCGCGATGATGAACCAACCCGACAGGCCAAGCAGGGCCACCCCCATCAGCAACACGACAATCGAGAGCGCGATGCCACGCAGGAGCGACCAGCGCTCGGCGCGCCAGATCAGCGCAAAGATGCGGAGCAGCGGTCTCATGCGGCCCTCCCGAGCGGAATCTCGCGCGCCATCCGGGACACGAGCGCCGGATCATGCGTGGCCACGACCAGCGTCGCCCCGGCCGCAGCCAGCGCCAGCAAGCCATCGGTCACCGCCGCGGCGCTTGCCGCGTCAAGATTTGCGGTCGGCTCGTCGGCCAGCACCACCCGCGCCTGCCCAAGGGCCGCGCGGGCCACCATCAGCCGCCGCGCCTCGCCGCCCGAGAGCCCGGCGCCGGTCTCGCCCACCCGCGTTGCAAGCCCGCGCGGCAGCCGGGCGACGATATCCTCGGCGTGGGCGCGTTGCAGCGCCCGGTCGATTTCCGCCGCCCCGGCTTTCGGCGCGGCGAGCCGGAGATTGGCCCGCAGGGAGCCGGCGAAGAAATGTGGCTGTTGCGGCACCCAGCCAAGCGTCATCCGCCAGGCATCGGCACTGGTCTCGTCGAGCAGGCGCCCCGCGATTTCGATCCGCCCCTGTGCCGGGATCAGCCCGGCAAGCGCTGCCAGAAGTGTCGACTTGCCCTGCCCGCTGGGCCCGGTCAGGGCGCAGCTCTCGCCTGCCGCGATGTCGAAATCGGGAAAACAAAGCTGTATTTGCGCACCGAGATCCACCTGCACCCCGCGCAACGAGATCGCCGGCGCACCGGGCACGGGCACCAAGGCGGGGACGGCCGCCCCCTGCCCCAGCAGCGTCACCGGCGCCTCCGCTTCGGCTGCGACCAGTTCGCTCGCCACGGCCATCGCCGCAGCCCGGTCATGCCAGGCCGCCGCGAGATCTCTGAGCGGCTGGAAAAACTCCGGCGCGAGCAGCAGAAGGAAAACACCCTCGCCCGCCGTGAGCGGCGATGCCCAGGCACCGAAACCAAGCGTGCCGAGCAGCGCGAAACCGACATAGACCGCAACAAGCGCCACCCCGAGCGCCGAAAAAAGCTCCAGCACGGTCGAGGAGAGGAAGGCCACGCGCAGCACCGCCATGGTACGCTCGCGCAAGGCCTCGGCACGGGTCTCGAAATCCGCCGCGACACGGGCGCCCGCATCGAGCAGACGGATATCGACCAGCGCCTGCAACCGTTCCAGCAACATGCCGTTGAGCGTGCCAACCTCCTGCATCTGCCGTTCGGAGGCCTCCTGCGCCGCCATGCCGACCAGCGCCATGAAGAGCGGGATCAGCGGCCCGGCGATAAGCAGGATCGTCGCCACAACCCAGGATTTCCAGAACGCGACTGCGAGGATCGCCAGCGGCAGCAACCGAGCCCGCAGAAAGGCAGGCCGGTAGCGCAGGATATAGGGTTCCAGCGCGCCAAGTTTCTCTCCCGCCAATGCGGCCAGCTCGCCCGAGCCTGGCCCCGCGGCCATGGGAGAGCGCCGGCTCTCGCGCGCCAACAGACGCGCTCGCTCTGTCTCCAAGACCGCCTCCGCCGCCTCCGCCAGCCAACGCTCGGAGAGCGCCTGCATGGCTGCCCGCATGGCCCCGAGCACCGCAAAGCCCGCCGCCGCCAGCGCGGCGTCCCCGGCCCGTGTCGTCCCGGCCAGCAGCGAGGCGAAAAGCCATGCAACCAGCCCCGCCTGCGGCAGCCAGAGCAGCCCGCCCCCCACGGAAAGCCCCCCCGCCCGGCTCAGCCGTGCGGAGACAGGCGCGACGGCTTGCGACAGGCGCAATTTCGCGGAATCTGGGGGAATATCGGCCATGCACCCTCCCATAGATACATTTTTGATGCATTTAAACTGGATACCGCGGCCTGTTTGTGATCTGATTCAAATTGACCGCGGGCCTCTCCAGCCTTGAACGCCAGATATTCGAAAGGATGCGCCGAATCATGCGTCTGACCGTACGCACCAATCTCGCCATGCGCGCGCTCATGTTCTGCGCGATCAATGCTGACCGCACCGTGCGCAAGGCCGAGATCGCCGAATCCTGCAATTCCTCGGAGAACCATCTCGGCGTCGTCATCAACATGCTCGGCCAGACCGGCTTCATCGAGACCGCACGCGGCCGCAATGGCGGCATCCGCCTGAAGGTCGCCCCGGAAGCGCTGTCGGTCGGTCAGGTCTTCCGCGTCTTCGAGGCCAATGTGCCCTTTGCGGAATGCTTCGCGGGCTCGGACAACCATTGCCCACTCACCGCCTCCTGTCGCCTGCGGGGCCAGCTCTCGGTCGCGCTGGAAGCGTTTTACGGCGCGTTGGACAAGGTGACCTTGGCCGATCTGGTGGATGACAATTCGGGCCTGCGGACATTGCTGGAGCTTGAACCGGCCTGATCCGGCCCCCATCTGCCACTCCGACATCGTTTCGCCGCAACGGCTGTGCCCTTTCCGGGCGCTGCCGCATCCCCATTGCGTCGGCCCGTTCAGCCATTGGAGAAAGAAATGCGTCAGAAACACATTGCGGTCCTTGCCATTGCCCTGTCGGGGCTGATCGCCCCGGCCCTCGCCGCGGCCGACACGCTCTCGGGCACGGTTACCTACCTGCAGCGCATCGCCATGCCGCCGGATGCGGTCCTGACCGTCGAGGTGCAGGACGTCTCGCGCGCCGATGCGCCTGCGGAGGTGATCGCACATCAGACGATCGCAAGCCCGGGCAATCCGCCCTATGCCTTCGCCTTCGACTTTGATCCCGAAACCATCGATCCCGCGCACAGCTATTCCATGCGGGCCACGATGCATCAGGACGGCAAGCTGCTGATGACCACGGACCAGGCCTATCCGGTGCTGACCCGCGGGGCCGGCGACAGCGTGGAGATGGTAATGAAGATGGTCTCCGAGAGCGATCAGGCGGCGAAACCGGATTCGCCGATGGTAAATACCTACTGGAAGCTGCTGACGCTGAAGGGCGAAGCGGTGCCGGTTGCCAAGGAGGGTCGGGAAGCGCACCTGATCCTGCGCAATGACGGGAATTTCAGCGCCACGGTCGGCTGCAACCAGATCAATGGCGGCTATGACATCACCGGGGCCGATCTCGGCTTCACGCCGGGCCCGATGACGATGATGGCCTGTATTCCGCCCTTTGACCGGTTCGAACAGGATCTGGTCGAGACGCTGGGGACGGCTGCGGGCTTTGGCATTTCCGGCGAAAGCATGGAGTTGCTTGATCCCGCCGGCGGAACGCTGGCAACCTTCCGGGCGGTCTACTTCTAAGCAACAGCCCCCCTCGGCGTTGAAACCGGGCAGGAGAGCTGTGCCTGATCTTGCGCAAGCTCTCCTTCACCGCCTGCCTCCACGACGCGGTTTGACCCAAGCCACGAATCGGCGCACATCCCTCTGATGGACATGACTTTCTATATCAGCGCCTTCGTGGCGCTTTTCGTCATCATTGACCCGATCGGGCTCGCGCCGGTCTTTCTGGCGCTGACCCATGGCAGCGACAAGGCGGAGCGGAGCGCCATCGGGCGGCGCGCAGTGCTCATCGGATTCGGGCTGCTGATGCTCTTCGGGCTGCTTGGCGAGGCGGTGCTGAACTTCGTTGGCATCTCCATGCCCGCGTTCCGCATCGCCGGGGGCGTGCTGCTCTTCCTGACCGCGCTGGACATGCTCTTCGAACGCCGCACCAAGCGGCGCGACTCCACCGCCGAGGAGGAAGAACGCCCCGACCCATCGGTCTTCCCGCTCGCCATTCCGCTATTGGCCGGTCCCGGCGCAATCACCACGATGATCCTCCTGGTCGGGCAGACGGACGGTCCGCTTGAGGCGTCCGGCGTGTTCGTCGCCATGGCGCTGGTGTTGGCGGTCGTGGCGATCATGTTCCGCAGCGCAGGCCTGCTGGAGCGCGCGCTCGGGCGAACGGGAACGGTCGTGGCGACGCGGCTCCTCGGCATGTTGCTGGCTGCGCTAGCCGTGCAATTCGTGCTCGACGGGCTTCACGGTGCCGGCATGTTGCCGGGCTGATGCGCTGTCCGGGCTGGCAGTCCCGCCGCCCGCCCCCTACATGATTGGGGAACAGGACTGAAAGGGAACCTTGCATGACGGGCGACCAGACCGCTTCGCTGATCTATCTGACGCTGCTCGGCCTGCTGATCGGCAGCTACCTGCTCGTCTCGGCGCGGAAGAATATCGGGCGCTCCCTGCGCCACGGCGCGCTGTGGGTGCTGATTTTCCTTGGTGTGCTCGTGGCCTACGGGCTCTGGGACGATATCCGCGGCACCGTCCTGCCGCGCCAGAGCGTGCTTGCCGAGGGCGAACGGATCGAGGTCCCGCTGGCACGCGACGGGCATTACCACATGGTGCTCACCATCAATGACACGCCGGTGCAATTCGTCGTCGATACCGGCGCCTCCGACATTGTCCTGACCCGCGCCGATGCCGCCCGCGCCGGGATCGAGCTGGACGGGCTGCCCTTCCTCGGAATGGCCAATACCGCCAACGGGACCGTGCGCACGGCGCAGGTCCGGCTTGACGAGGTCGAGCTTGGCGGCGTGACCGATACCCGCGTGCCGGCGCTGGTCAATGGCGGCGAGATGGCGGGCTCGCTGCTGGGCATGTCCTATCTCAACCGCTTCTCCGAAGTCAGTTTCGGCAATGGCCGGATGATGCTGACGCGGTGAGCGTCTGGCCAGCGCCACCCGGCCTCACCCGGTCCAGAATCGCCGCGTCAAGAGCACGTAGAAGGACAGGATCTCCAGCCGCCCGGCCAGCATGGCAACGATCATGATCCACTTGGCCGTGGCCGGGAAGGCCTCCATCGAGCCCGACGCCCCCACCGCGTCGCCAAAGGCCGGGCCGATATTGGCCACCGAGGTCCAGGCCGCGGTGACCGAGGTCTCGAAGCTCAGCCCGGTCAACGCGATGGCCACCGAGGCGCCGCCCAGCGTCAGCAGGAAGAGTGTGAAAAAGGCGATAACGGAATCGATCACGTCACGCTCCAGCGGCCGCCCGCCAAGCCGCGCCGTGTCGACAAGATTGGGTGAATACATGCGCCGGATATGGTGCTTGAGGCTCTCCCAGACGATCAGCCAGCGGAAAATCTTCACCGAACAGGCCGTCGAACCGGTACAGCCGCCGATCAGCCCCACGATGATCACCACGCAGAGCGCGAAACTGCCCCAGCGGGTGATGTCCTCGCTGGCATAGCCCGTCCCGGAAAAGAGCGTGACCACGTTGAACAGCGTCTCGCGCAGGATGTCGGACAGCTCCCCCTGCCCCAGATAGAGCCGCCAGCCGGCCACGGCACCGCTGGCCAGCAGCAGCCAGCGCAGATAGGCGCGGACCTGAACATCGCGGAACAGTGCCCCCGGGCGCCCGCCAAGCAGCTGCACGAACCGGACCAGCGGCAGGCTCGCCAGCACCATGAACAGCGCCGAGACATATTCCAACGGCCCGGTGAAACGGGCAAAGGAGGCGTCCGAGGTGGAAAACCCGCCCGTCGAGATCGTCGTCATCGCATGGACCAGCGCGTCCAACGGCCCCATCCCGAAGCCCGAATAGGCCAGACCGCAGGTCAGCGTCAGCAACACGTAGATCCCGAGCAGGGACTTGGCGATATCAAGCGCGCGCGGCAGGATCTTTCCCAGCGTGTCGAACCCCTCGGTCAGGAAGAACTGCATGCCGCCAACCCGCATCGCCGGCAGGAAAATCATCGCCACGATGACGATCCCCAACCCGCCCAACCATTGAAGTATGCCACGCCAGAGCAGTACCCCGGCGGGCAGCTCTTCGAGATGGTGAAAGACGGTCGAACCGGTCGTGGTCATGCCGGACATTGCCTCGAAATAGGCATCCACCGGTGTGGCGTGGGGCGCGCCGAGCACGAAAGGCACCGCACCCACGGCTGGCAGCACGCTCCAGACCAGCGTCGTCAACACGAAGGCCTGGCGGCGATCGAGGAAATGCATCCCCGCCCCGCGCGTCGCCAGCACCAGGCAGAACGACAGCGCCAGCACCGCCATGCCATCAGCGACGAAAACAGTGCCCGGCTGCCCGCCAGTGGCCGCGTCGAGCCCGCCACAGAGGAGCATCAGCCCCCCCATCACAGCGGAGAGCCACCCCACGGCATTCGCGACCGGTCGGAGGTCCATACCCTTCTCCGTCGCCCGCGGTCAGACGCCCGGCACGGAGCGGCCGATCGCCAGCTCCCGCAGGATTTCGGCCTCGAGAACATCGTCCTGATGGATCTTCTCCAACAGGTCCTTGAGGGAAAAGATCCGCACGAACGCGGCCGCGCGCGTGACGATGAGATGCCGGATCCCATTCTGGCCCATCAGCCGGAGGGCCTCGCCGAGCGATGTGTTGATCTCGCAGGTGATCACGGGCGTGCTCATGCAGTCGCCGACGCTCACATCGTCAAGGCGTCCCTCGCTCTTCACGAGTTGCCGTATGATGTCGTGATCCGTAAGGATGCCGGCCACCGCGCCGCTGCGGTCCAGCACGGCCAGCGCGTTCACATCAAGCGCCGCGATGCGTTGGGCCGCAGATAGCAGGGGCGTTTCCGGCATGCAGCAAGCCCGGATTCCGGCCTCGTAATTCTCGATACTCTGAACAGACATTGTCTTCCCCGGTTGGTGCAACGGGCAGTCGGGCCAAAGGGTCCGGCCACTCACCCGGCGTGTGGACCGGGCTTCAGCCTCGCAGCACTCTTCATGCGGCGGATCAATGGAAGCGCTCGCGAAGTGGCGCTGGAAACGACGGCGCCGGGCGATTGGCCCGGCGGAATACGGGAAAGGCTGACCCAGCTTGTTCCAGTCCGCAAGGGGGTCCACACGACGGACTGCAAGAAAGTCGAAACGGGTCCAGACAGAAAACTCCGAACGGAAAAATACATTAACTTATTAAATTCAAGTGACTGCGGACCATACTTCAAGCATAATCTTCCCCTCGCAATGAACCAAGCCCTGCCAAACCCGCAATCCCGAATTCCAAACCGCTCAGGGCTCGCGGGCGCCAAACACCCCGCCCGATGCTCGACGACTCACCCGCTCCGTTTGCGCGCGGAAGCCATTGCCGCCCGCGCGCCCTTCCCATAGGCTCCGCGCCACAACACCGCGCGACCCTTCAGGGAGGACCCCCATGACTGACCGCCAACTCGGCTTCGACACGCTGCAGATCCATGCCGGCGCCCATCCGGACCCGGCCACCGGCGCCCGCCAGACCCCCATCTACCAGACGACGGCCTATGTCTTCCGCGACGCTGATCACGCCGCCGCCCTCTTCAACCTGCAAGAAGTCGGCTATATCTACTCCCGCCTTACAAACCCGACAGTGTCCGTCCTCGCCGAGCGTATCGCCACGCTCGAAGGTGGCGCGGGCGCTGTCTGCTGTTCCTCTGGCCATGCTGCACAGATCATGGCGCTCTTTCCGCTGATGGCGCCGGGGCGCAACGTGGTCGTCTCGACCCGGCTTTATGGCGGCTCGATCACGCAGTTCTCGCAAACGATCAAACGCTTCGGCTGGTCGGCGAAATTCGTCGATATGGATGACGTCGAGGCCGTCAAGGCGGCGATCGACGACGACACCCGCGCCATCTTCTGCGAGAGCATCGCCAATCCGGGCGGCTATATCACCGACCTGCCGGCCATGGCCGCCGTGGCCGACGAGGCCGGCCTGCCGCTCATCGTCGACAACACCACCGCCACGCCCTACCTGTGCAATCCGATTGCGCTCGGCGCGACGCTGGTCGTGCACTCCACCACCAAATACCTCACCGGCAACGGCACCGTCACCGGCGGCTGCGTTGTGGATTCGGGCAAGTTCGACTGGTCGGCCTCCGACAAGTTCCCCTCGCTCTCCGCGCCGGAGCCGGCCTATCACGGGCTGGTCTTCCACGAAGCGCTCGGGCCGATGGCTTACACGTTCCACTCCATCGCCATCGGGCTGCGCGATCTCGGCATGACGATGAACCCGCAAGCGGCACATTACACGCTGATGGGGATCGAAACCCTCTCGCTGCGCATGGAGCGACATGTGGCAAATGCCGGCAAGTTGGCCACCTGGCTGGAAAACGACCCGCGCATCGATGTGGTCACCTATCCCGGCCTCGCCTCCTCGCCCTATCACGGACGCATCGCGAGCGTCTGCCCGAAGGGCGCTGGCGCGCTCTTCACCTTTGGCGTGAAGGGCGGCTACGAGGCTTGTGTGAAGCTGGTCGACGCGTTGGAGCTCTTCAGCCATGTCGCCAATCTCGGCGACACCCGGTCGCTGATCATCCACCCGGCCTCGACCACGCACCGCCAGCTGCCGCCCGAGCAGCAGGAAGCCGCCGGTGCCGCGCCGAACATGGTCCGCGTCTCCATCGGGATCGAGGATGTCGATGACCTGATTGCGGATCTCGACCAGGCATTGGCCAAGGCCACCGCCTGATCCGGGGGGCCGTGCGTCAGCGCACGGCCTGCCAAGCCGCATGGGCGGCCTCATAGGGCGTCCGCTCCCCGGCGGGCGCCGCGAATTCGGCCCGCAGCGCATCGGCCTCGGCGCTCTCGCGCGACGGCGCGGCCAGCGCCCGGATCGCAGCCAGGATCGGTGCGAAAGCCGGATCCCCAACCACCGATCCGTCAGCCTCCGCGCGTTCGGACGCGCCGGGCGTCAACACGCCAGAGACCGGTGCAACTGTCGGCAAGGGCGCCTCGCCGACCCGGACCCGCCGCGCCCCGGATCCGTCTTCGCTGCCGACCTTGACGAAATTCTGCGCCCCGACATCGCCCGGCCAGCCAAGCAGGCCAATGCCGAGGCAGGTCAGGACCAGCGCCACGCGCAGGGCAACGTGTTTCAGGAATTGCTGTATCATTCGACCACCTGTGCGATCTGTTCAGCCTCTTGCTCCGCCTTCGTCACGCGGGCGAGGTCCTCGACAAGCTGTCCCATCTCGTCATCTGCCGCTTCGGGCATGGCGATCAGGGTCGCGGTGCCGGCGAGAACGGCAACCTGCGCCCCGGCCAAACCGCGATAGGGCACACGAAGCAAGGGCTGCGCCGGGATCGGGCCGACCAACGCAAGCTGGCCACCTTGCGCATGGCCGATCCTCAGCGCATCCGCCCCAATCCCGAACTGCGCCGTGAACCATGCGTCCCAGGCGGCGGCGGTCTCGGCACGCGCCTGCAACTGCCCGCGCGCGGTCTCGACCGGCAGCCTCCCTGTGGCCACCAGGTCGAAGATCGGATCATTGGCGCGGGGGGCATGCGCTTGAACGAGCCCACACTCGGCCAGCGCCGTGGCGTCCAGAATGTCGACCGGGACGGCGTTGGGCAGGTTGGCAATGGCCGGAAGCGTCCCCCCCAGCAGGGTCACACCGGAGAGTTCCACCCCGGCGCTGGAATGGATGTTCCACAAGACCCGTTCCGAGCCGGCCTCCAGCACGAGATGCACCGGCGCAGCGGCCTCCGAAATGGCGACATCCATCAACCGGTAGCGCCAGGGATCGGTCGGTTCCGGCGCTGCCCCCCCGGTCCCGGCCAGCTCCGCAAGGAAGTCGAGCACGCCGCCCGTCTCCAACGAAACCGTCTCAACCCGGTCGGCCACGGCGGGGTCCAGTTCGTCGGCGCGCCAGGCATGGAAGGACACCGAAGCGACGGGCAAGCCGGACTCGACATGGGCAATCCGGCTGCCGGAAGCCGGGCGCGCCGGGGCGCATCCGTCCGTCGCCGCGATCTCGCCAACCCGTCCCGGCAGCTCCGCCGGATCGGGACGGGCATAGCCCGCAACCACCGCTTCGATAAAGGCCGGAGCGCCATGTTCGGTCGCCGCCACCGGCCCCGCAACAGACACGCCTTCCTTCATCGCGACAAGGTAAGCGCCGGGATCGGAGAGATCCCGGCCCGCCGCAGCCAGTTCGGCCGCGAGGCCCGCATGGGCTTGCACCACCGGGTCAGGCCCGGTTTCGTCGCCCGTTCCCATTGTCCCGATCAACCAGGACCCGCCAATCAGCGCCGCCCCGGTGAGAAGCAGGAAGCGTCCGTCCATATCCAGCCTCATTCCCGTAAATCACTCGTCCACACCCACCTGCCTGTTCAAAATGGCAGGTATGGGGCAGCAATCAGGAAAGACCGGTACGTGTTAACACCGGGTTTAACGATTGCCATCCGTTGCCGGGGCAAGCGCCCAGGTGACGGTCACCGTCGCCTGCCGCTCGACCTCTCCCGCCGCGATCGGCATCCCGCTCCCGCTCACACGCGCGGCCATCTCGGCCCGCATCATCGGCGGCTGCGCGGCCCCGGCCTCGGTGATCGACAGGATCGGTCCCAGCGTCAGCCCCGCAGCCTCCGCATAGAGCTCCGCCTTGCGCAGCGCATCCGCGACCGCGGCCCGGCGCGCCGCGTCGAGCTGCACCTCCGGCGCCTGAAGGTCGAACTGCAAGCCCCTGAATTCATTCGCCCCGCCGGAGATGAGCCCATCGAGAAGCTCGCCCAGGCCTTCCAGGTCCCGCACCCGCGCGGTCACCTCGCTGGAAGCGCTGAACCCGACGATCTCGCGTTCTTCCTGCCGCTTCGGGTCGTAATCCGGCCAGCGCGGTTGCAGCGACAGCCCGCTCGTCTGCACATCCCGCGCTGCGATCCCGGCGGCGTCCAGCCGAGCGAGGATTGCCTCCATCCGCGCGCTCATCTGCTGCATGGCTTCATCCGCGCGCGGGCTTTCGGCCACCGCGCCCAGCGTGATCACGGCCATGTCCGGCGGCACGGCAACCCGCCCCTCGCCGATCACGACCAGTTGACCCGGCTGTCCCGCCGCCTGCTGTGCCACAGCGATGCTGGCGGCCCCTGCCAATGCCAGCGCCAGCGGGATCCAGAGCATAGATTTCATGAGATTTTCCTTTCCATCATCAAACTTCTCCCCTTCGACGCGGACGAAACGGGAAAGCTTGGAGCCAACCTGTTTATTTAAGCGATTTCCTGCTATAAAAACGATCTATTGAATCGACGGCTTGCGCCGACGCCCAGACACCCTTCAAGATCAGGCGCGATGACCCCGAGCTTTGCCCTTCTTCTCGATCCCGACGGAATTTCGCTGCTGCATCGGAGCGGCGCGAGTTGGCACAGCCTTGGCGCGGTGTCGTTGGACACGCCGGACCTGGGCGACGCATTGGCCAACCTGCGCGCCAATGCGGAGGCATTGGGCGACGGCGCCCCGCTGCGCTGCGCGCTCGTTCTGCCCAATTCGCAGATTCTCTATACCGAGGCAGAGGCTGGCCGCGACGCGAAAGAAAATGCCACCCGCGCCGCGCGCCGGCTGGACGGGGCGACGCCCTATCTGCTGGACGAGCTGGTCTTTGACTGGCGCGCCCGGGGCGAGGAGATCTGGATCGCCGCGGTCGCCCGCGAGACGCTGGAAGAAGCGGAGGGATTCGCAGCCCTGCACGGCTTCGGCCCGATCTGTTTCACCGCGACCCCCGAGCCCGGCGCCTTCCCCGGAGCGCCTTTCTTTGGCCCGACGGATGCGGCGCCCCGACTGCTGGCCTCCGGCGAGGTATTGGAGCGGCTGAACCGCCCGATCATCGCGGCGCCGCCGCAGGAGCCCCTCGAAGAGCCGGCCGCACAGATCGCCGCCGACACACCGGACAAGGCGGAGGGTCCGGAGCCCGAAGCACCCGCGTCAGAAGCGCGTGCTCCGGTACAGGAGCCGGAAGCGCCGGAACCGGTCTCGACGGAGGTTTCGGAGACGGAGGGTCCAGAGACAGACGCTGTAGAGACGGAGCCAGTTGAAGCCGAACCGTTATCGACGGAAGACGCGCCATCCGATCCGGCGGAGGACGCCAAGGCGACACCGATTGCCCCCCCGGACAAGACAGAGCAGGAACTGCGCCCCGAGCCGGAGGCTGAAGAGACTCTGGCGGATCCGGTTGAGTTCCGCCGCACCGATCTCGACGCCCCGCTGCCCGAAACACCGCCGGAACTGTCCGCGCCAGCCGCCCTCGATCCGTTGGAGACGGAGGAAGAGGACGAAGGCGAACCTGCATCGAAGCCGCACCATGCTCCGGTGATTTTCCGTCGCGCCGATCTCGACCCGGTCGAGCCGGAAGAAACAGATCCCGCGCCGCCCGTGCCCGAACCCGACGCCGGCGATGCGCCAGAAATGTCCGAGGACGGCGGCGAGGCGCCCCCTGCCGTGGCCTTCGCGTCGATTCGACCCAGCGTTGACCCCGAGCCGGCCTCGATTGCGGTGCCGGAGCTCGAGACCGAGTCCTCCACGATGCCCCCCGCGCCGGAGCAACAATCCAGCCCCGCGAAGGCTCCGACATCGGCAAAGAGCCGTCGCAAGGGCTCCCGCAAGCGCAAGGAGCCGCCGGTGGCCGCGCCACCGCCCTCCTCCCCCGCAACCACCGAGGCCCAGGAAGCACCGGCCCCTGCCACGCTGAGCGCCGCGCTGTTCGCGGCCGATGCGGCGATGTCCGCCACGCCGGCCCCTGGCAATGCACCGTCGCAATCAACGACAAGCGCGCCGAGCGGGCTGCAGCGCGAGGCGGCGGGACTCTTTGCACCCGAACGCCAGCAGGCACTGAGCGAGGCCGAGGCGCTGACCGTTTTCGGCGCCCGCAAATCGCAGAAGCAACCCGGCGGCTCCATCAGCGCCGGGCTGATCGCGGCCGTTGCCGGGATCGCGGCCATCGGCCTTGTCACCCTCTGGGCCTTTGTCGGGCGCTCACCGGGGGAGGCCGGCATTGCCGGGCTGACGCCGCCGGAGGGCCTCATCATCGAGGCCCCGCGCGCCCCGAATGTCGCGACACCGGAAGCAATCGCGATCGCGCCGACAAGGTCCGATCCGGAACAACAGGCCGTGGTATCGGCGGAGTCTCAACCCGAGAGCAGCGCACCGGAGGCTGTGGCCGGCGCACTCGGCACCAAGGCGCTCGTAACCGAGGAAGTCGCGCTCGCGACGGATGACAACGCCGAGACCGGAAGCGCCGCCGCGGATTACGGTGCGGAGATGCAACTGGCCGCGCTCCCGACTGCCGAAAGCACCGGGCAGGACGAGACCGGCCAGCCCGCCGCGCGGCTCGAGGCCGAGGGCGCGCCGCAGGTCGCGACCGATCCGGGCAGCGCCGACGCAGTTGCGCCCCCGCCCGCGCCTCTGGACGCTATCTCTGCCCGCGCGGCCTATGCCGTCAGCGGAATCTGGCAACGTGCGCCGGAACGCGGCTACCTGCCGACACAGGACGGGCTGGAGGATTTCTACATCGCCTCCATCGACCCCAAGATCAGCAATCACGACGCCTTTTCCCTGCCACGGCTGGACCTGCGCCCCGATGAGCAACCGCCGGTGGCCGAGATCCCGGTGGTGCCCGTGCCGCAGGCGGCGGACACCGACGCGCAGACAGCCAGCATCCCGCCGGGCGGAGTCGAGATCCGGCTCGGACGCCCCGATATCGTCCCGCCGCGACGTCCCGAAGGGCTGGCCCCGCAGGAACCAACATCGGCCGACTCCGCCGAAACAACCTCTGCGGTAGATGAGCGACTGCGGGACGCACGGCCGCGCCAGCGTCCGCAAGGCCTGATCGAGGATAACGAGCGGGCCGTGCTTGGCGGACGGACCCGGTCCGAGCTTGGGCGGCTGCGCCCGGTCTCGCGCCCCGCTTCCGTGCAGGAGACGGCGTTGGCGCTGTCCGACGCGGCGCGGATGGCCGATGCGGAAACGCCCGCAGAGCAAAGCGACGAAACCGTGGCCGACCGAAGCGCGCTTGAGGCCGATCTCGCCACGGCGACGAAACGTGCCGTCGCGCGCTCCCCCGAACCCCGGCTGCGCCCCGCCAACATCGCGCAGATCGCCGACCGCGCGCGTCAACGGGCCATTCGAGAGGCCGTTGTCGTTGCCGAAGCCGAGCAGAAAGCCCGCGCAGCGGCCGAACAGGCTGCCCTCGCCAAGTCGCGCGCCGATGCCTCCGCGGCCCGCAAGGCTGCTCTGGCGGCGGCAGCGGCGGAGAAGCAGCAAAAGGAGGCGGCCGCCCGCGCCACCAAGGAGGCCGAGGCAGCCGCCAAGGCCGAGGCGAAGGCGGCCTCGGCTCGCGGCCCCGCCGTTCCGCGCAATGAGCGGGTTCGACCGAAGACGACCACCCCGGCCACCGTCGCCCGCAAAGCAACCGAGAAGAACGCCTTGCGGCTGAGCCGTGTCTCCCTGATTGGCGTCTATGGCACGTCGAGCCAGCGCCGCGCGCTGGTCCGCCTGCCCTCTGGCAAATATGTCAAGGTCAAGGTTGGCGACCGGATCGATGGCGGCCGCGTCGCCGCGATCGGCCAGAGCGATTTGCGCTACAACAAGAGCGGTCGAACCGTGACGTTGAAGATGCCGAAGGGCTGACGCGACCACGGCAAGACGATTTCCAGCGATCTCACAGCGTCTGGCGAATTGTCGGACAGGACAAACTGTGGCAGGGCTCGAGTGGGTCCGGCCCCGGCGCCGATACCCGGGGAAGATGATTTGAGACGAACACGCTGCCTGTCCCGACGGGTGCGCGACAAGGGATTGAGGAATGGAAGGCTTTTTCGACGACGCGACGATCCTGCTCGGCGCCGCCGTGATCGGCGTTCCGATTGCAGCGCGGCTGGGCCTGGGCTCGGTGCTCGGCTACCTGCTGGCCGGGATCCTGATCGGCCCGTTGCTGCACCTGGCCGGGATGGAGGCGGAGACCTTGCGCCACTATGCCGAGTTCGGCGTGGTGATGATGCTGTTCCTGATCGGGTTGGAGCTGGAGCCGCGGACGCTCTGGCATATGCGCGACAAGCTGATCGGCATGGGCGGGTTGCAGATCGGGTTGACCACGGCGGCGGTGACGGCGCTTGCCTGGCTGTTGGGCGAAACGCTGGAAATGTCACTGGCCATAGGCCTGATCCTCGCGCTCTCCTCGACCGCCATCGTTCTCCAGACCCTCTCGGAAAAGGGACTGATGAAGACCGGCGGTGGCAAGGCGACCTTCTCCGTGCTGCTGACGCAGGATATCGCCGTGATCCCGATGCTGGCGCTCTTGCCGCTCCTGGCCATGCCGAGACAGCCGGTGCTCGACCCCAGCGGCACTATCCTGCGTCCCGGCGACCCAGCCCTTGAGGCGGCGGCCCATCACGGCTTCTCGCTGATCGAGGGGTTGCCGGGCTGGCAAGCGACGGTCGTCATCATCTCTGTCATCATCGCGGTGGTGCTCGCGGGCATATACCTCTCGCCCCTGCTCTTCCGCTTCGTCCACATGGCGAAACTGCGCGAGATCCACACCGCGACCGCGCTGCTTGTCGTCTTCTCCATCGCCTATCTGATGGTGCTGATCGGTCTCTCGCCCGCGCTCGGCGCTTTTCTCGGCGGCGTCGTGCTGGCGACGTCCGAATTCCGACACGAGCTGGAAGCCAATATCGAGCCCTTCAAGGGGCTGCTGCTGGGCGTCTTCTTCATGTCCGTCGGCGCGGGGATCGATTTCGCCGTCATGTCGAACAATATCGGCACGGTCATCGGACTGACAGCGCTGCTGGTGCTGACCAAGGGGCTGGTGCTGTTGCTGCTGGCCAACATCTTCGACCTGCGCAAACGGGACAAGTGGCTCTTCACGCTGGGCCTCGCCCAGGCTGGCGAGTTCGGCTTCGTGCTGGTCTCCTTCTCGCTGCAGGAGAATGTCCTGCCCGAACGGCTGACGCAGATCCTGCTGCTGGTGATCGCGCTGTCGATGCTGCTCACACCCCTCTTCTTCATCCTCTATGACGCCATCGCGCACCGGCTGGGCGATCACTCGGCAGCCACCGACGTCCACCGCAAGCATGACGAGATCGACGAACAGGCGCCGGTGATCATCGCCGGGATCGGCCGGTTCGGGCAGGTGGTGAACCGAATGGTGGAGATGGCGGGGCTGAAATGTACCGTTCTTGACCATGATCTCGGCGCCATCGAGCTGATGCGCCATTTCGGGTTCAAGGCCTTCTATGGCGACCCGACGCGGCCGGTTCTGCTGCATGCGGCGGGCCTGAAGGAGGCACGGGTGCTGGTCGCGGCGCTGGACGATCCGCATGCGACGACGCGGCTGGTCCGCTATGCCCGTTCGCAACGGCCGGACCTGCATATCGTTGCCCGTGCCGAGGACCGCGTGCATGTCTACCAGCTCTATCAGGCCGGTGCCGATGACATTGTCCGCGAGATGTTCGACAGCTCGCTCCGGGCCGGGCGATACGTGCTGGAGAACATGGATTTCTCCGCATTCGAGGCCAATGAGATGGAGAAGACGTTCTACAAGCATGACCGGATGACCCTGCGCGAGCTGGCCCCGCTCTGGGATCCGACCCGCTCGCTGAAGGATAATCCGGCCTATCTCGAACGCGCCCGAGAGCTGAACAAGGTGCTGGAAACGGCACTGGTGACAGCGCTTGAGGTTCAGGAGCTGGAGAACCGAGATCACGCGGACGACCCACCGCGACCGACTGTGGAGTAGACGAACCGCCCCGCTTTTGGTCGAAGGCAACTGAAGCGCCTGCCGCTTCGTTTCAGGACACGCTTCCGACGTAGCCTGGAGCCGGCTTGAGACATTGGGGATGCGTGCTGACTGGCACGGAATCAAGGCCTCGCCGCCGTGCCAGCGCCTGCCCGACCCTGCGGGCTGGCGCTTTGCCATCGGCGTGCAACGCACTGATCTTCGTCCGATCTTGCTGGGATAAAGTGTAGACCTCAGCCGGGGCAGCGCCATCCCACGGGCAGGCGCTGGCACGGCCTGGGGTGCGCTTCTTTGCGCACCCGGCAAAGGACAGCTCTGTCCGCAAACCAACCGGGCCACACCCTGACGGACGGTCGGCCCGGCGAGCCTTATCCTCCCGAGACGCCGGCCTCGCCGAAGGTGGCCATGCCGGAATGGCAGGCAATCGCGCCCTTGAGCACGCTGATTGCCAGCGCCGCGCCGGAGCCTTCGCCCAGCCGCAGCCCGAGGCTCAGAAGCGGCGCCTTGCCGATCTTCTCCAGCATCATCGAATGCGCGCCTTCTGCCGAGACATGCCCTGCAACCGTGTGATCCAGCGCGCCCGGCGTGACCGACTCGAGTACAGAGGCAGCGGCGGTACAAATGAAGCCGTCGAGAATGACCGGAATCCGGAAATGCCGAGCCGCCAGGATCGCACCCGCCATCGCCGCGATCTCGCGCCCGCCGAGCCGGCGAAGAACCTCCAGAGGGTCGCTCAGCGCCTCGGCATGCAGCGCGAGCCCCGCATCGACCACGGCCCGCTTGCGCGCCAACCCCTCGTCATCGACGCCAGAGCCGCGCCCGACCCAGGTCTCGGCGCCGCCACCATGCAGCCCGGCCGCAATCGCCGCCGCGGAGGCGGTGTTGCCAATGCCCATCTCGCCGGTGACCAGCAGCCCGGCCTCCGGGTTGACCGCGTTCCAGCCTGCCGCCATGGCTGCGACAAGATCGTCCTCGCTCATCGCGGCGGTTTCCGAGAAATCCCCGGTCGGGCGGTCAAGCTCGAGCTCGACCACCGCCATCTCGGCGCCAAACGCCTCGGACAACCGATTGATCGCCGCGCCGCCGGCACGAAAATTGGCCACCATCTGCACCGTGACCTCTGGCGGGAAGGCCGAAACGCCCTTGGCGGCGACGCCATGGTTTCCTGCAAAAACAATGGACTGAGGCCGATCAAGCTGCGGACGCGCATCGCCACGCCAGCCCGCGTACCAGATCGCGAGATCTTCCAACCGCCCGAGCGCCGCCGGCGGCTTGGTCAGCATCCCGTTGCGCTCATTCGCTCCGGCCGTTGCCGCTGCATCCGGCTGCGGAAGGTCCGCAAGCGCGGCGCGAATTCCGTCCATATCGGTAAAGGGTGCTTCCCGTGTCATCTGTCACCTCTGTCTTGTTTCCGGGCTTTTGCGCCCTTAGAGCGAGGAGGACAAGAGCCAGCGGAGAGAATAGAACATGGCCGGGCAGCGACAAATTATGACCCCTCGTGATCTGGCCCTGGCCTGCGCGCTGCTGACCCGGCTGCCCATCCCGGTCGCCACCGAATTCGCCGCCAATCGCGGCGCGAAGGCCGCTTGGGCCTACCCGTTGGCGGGCGCGCTTGTGGCGCTGATCGCGGGTGGGATCGGCTGGGGGGCTCTGGCGCTCGGCCTCTCGCCGATGATCGCGGCGGGGTTGGTGCTTGCCGGGCAGGTCATCATGACCGGGGCGATGCATGAGGACGGGCTGGCCGACTCGGCGGATGGGCTCTGGGGCGGCTGGACGAAGGAGCGTCGGTTGGAGATCATGAAGGACAGCCGGATCGGCAGCTATGGCGTGCTGGCGATGGTCCTGTCGATGGGGCTGCGCTGGAGCGCGATTGCCGCGCTCGGCTCCGCCTTGCTGCCTGCCCTTCTGGCCAGTGCGTTGCTCAGCCGCGCCGCCATCATCTGCCTGATGGCCGGCCTGCCGAATGCGCGCGAGGGTGGGTTGTCCCGCGCAGTCGGCCGGCCCGGAGCGGCCACGGTCACGCTGGGCGTGGTGCTGGCAGTGCTTCTCAGCCTCGCGCTGACCGGCTGGATCGGGCTTGGCCTCGCGCTTGTTGCCGCCGCCGCTGCCCTGATCTGCGCCGCCATCGCCCGCGCAAAGATCGGCGGCCAGACCGGGGACATTCTCGGCGCCGCGCAACAGATCTGCGAGATTGCGATCCTCGCCGTCGCGAGCGTCGCGCTGGTCTGAACCTGCGCGTCTCTTAGCGGCGCTGCTCGTCCAGTTGCCGGGTACGGCCCTCTGTCTGCCGCTCGATCATCCATCCGGGATATTCCGCAGGCAAGGCCGTCACAGCCTCCAGCGCGGCAAGCTCGTCGCCGGAAAGGTCAACCGCCGCGGCGCCAATCGTGTCCACCAGCTGATCTACCCGTTTGGCACCGAGGATGACGCTCGTCACCACCCTCTGGTGGAGCAGCCAGGCAATCGCGATCTGGGGCACGGAACAGCCTTTCTCCGCCGCGATTGTCCGCATCAGATCCACCGCATCATAGGCGCGCGCCTTGTCGATCGGCGGGAAGTCGAAGGCGACGCGACGGCCTTCGGCGGTTTGCCCGTCCCGGTCGAACTTGCCGGTGAGAAACCCGCCGGCCAGCGGGCTCCAGACCATAAGCCCAATCTCTTCCTGCAACAGCATCGGCGCCAACTCGCGCTCGAGATCCCGGCCAGCGAGTGTGTAATAGGCTTGCAAAGAGACGATGGGTGCGAGCCTGCGGGCCTCGGCGATACCGACCGCCTTGACGATCTGCCAGGCCGCCCAGTTGGACACGCCGACGTAACGAACAAGCCCGTCACGCACCAGGCTGTCGAGCGCTTCCAACGTCTCGGTGACGGGTGTTGCGGGGTCGATGCCGTGGAGTTGGTAAAGGTCGATATGGTCGAGCCGCATCCGCGTCAGGCTGGCCTTGACCTGATCGAGGATGTGACCGCGCGAGAGCCCCCGCGCATTCGGCCCCTGCCCCATCTGCCCATGTACCTTGGTCGCGATCACGACATCCTCTCGCGGAACGCCAAGGTTGCGCAACGACTGGCCGAGGATCTGTTCGCTGCGGCCACTCGCATAGACATTCGCGGTGTCGATGAAGTTGATCCCGGCATCAAGGGCCGTGCGCAGGAGCGCGTCGGCCTCGTCCTGTTGGAGCTGGCCGATCTGGCCCCACATGTCATCCGTTCCACCAAAGGTCATGGTGCCGAGGCAGAGTTCGGACACGAAAAGGCCACTCTGGCCAAGTCGACGATAACGCATTGCTCCAATCCTTCCTGAAATCGCCACACACGGAGGCGTTTGATGTCAGCCTCGCAGAAATCGCGTGGCTTCGGGAAATGAAAATAACGAAAAGTCTGGGATGACTCCGGTCGGTCGGCCCGGAGGATGCCGGGAAAGGCGAAGACGCGGGTCAGGCCGGGCTGGAGTCACATGCCGCCAGGTTCTGCAGGGCTCGTTTCGCCGTGCCCGAATAGAAAAAGGGCCGCGTCTTCCGACACGGCCCATTGAATTTTCCGGTTGCCCGGATCAGGCCGCCGCGCGGCTGACCAGAACTTCGTCCACCTGTTTCTGGGCGTCGGTCTCGCCGAGACCGGACACAGCCGCGATCTCGCGCGTCAGCCGCTCCAGCGCTGCCTCGTAAAGCTGGCGCTCCGAATAGCTCTGCTCGCGCTGGTCATCGGTGCGATGCAGGTCGCGGACAACCTCGGCAATGGCGATCAGGTCTCCGGAATTGATCTTCTGTTCGTATTCCTGCGCCCGGCGCGACCACATGGCCCGCTTGACCTTGGCCTTGCCTTTCAGCGTCGTCATCGCCTTGGACACGACATCCGGCGAAGAGAGCGAGCGCATGCCAACGGCGGTGGCCTTGTTGGTCGGCACGCGCAGGGTCATCTTGTCCTTCTCGAAGGAGATCACGAAGAGTTCCAGCGAGAGCCCGGCAACTTCCTGTTCCTCGATGGAGACGATCTTGCCGACCCCATGGGCCGGATACACCACGAACTCATTCGGGCGGAAATCCAGTTTCTTACTTTTAGTCATGTCATCCCCTCGGTTTCGACACTCTCAGAGCCAAAAAAACCCCACCGGAAAAGTGGATTCCGGGGAAGTTTCGGGTCAGGGCTCATGAGATCCACCTCACTGGTGAGTAGCCCCAGCAGGCGGGAGTCAGTCGTCAATATTCATCACCGACAGAATATAGCAGATTTTCTGCCATATTCAAAGCGCCGCGGCGCGGCATCGTCACAACATATTGTTTTTAAATGGAAACGCCAAGAACCGCTGACCTTCGCTCCGCAATCGACAGGACCGCCTGCCGATTCGAATCGTTTCAGCCGCCTTCGCCGGGCTCTTCGGAGAATATATCCATCTTGCCCGGTTTCCCATCCATCTCCTCGGCACTGGGCATCGGGTCTTTCTTGGAGACGATGACCGGCCAGAGTTCGGAATACTTGCGATTGAACTCGACCCATTTTTCCATGTCCGGCTCGGTATCGGGCCGGATCGCATCGGCGGGGCATTCGGGCTCGCAGACGCCACAATCGATGCATTCGTCGGGATGAATCACCAGCGTATTCTCGCCCTCGTAGAAACAGTCCACGGGGCAGACCTCGACACAGTCTGTGTATTTGCAAGCGATGCAATTCTCGGTGACGACATAGGTCATGGGGACCTCCGGAGTGACGTTTCGGTGTGAGTTAGCCGAGCGGGGCGGGCTAATCAAGCGGCTCGCTGCGAGAATTGATGAGTCTGCGGCGTTCTTTTTTTGTCGGCCGCGCCCCGACGCGCGCCAGTGGTGCCTGGCGGGGCTGGTCCTCGGGCGGCGATAGGTCTTCGTAAAGCGCCTGTGCCTCGGGTGCGGGGCCGCGTCGCTCCCCGAGTGCGACCACCCGCACGACGCGGATGGCATTTGCCTGCGGGAAAGTCAGCACATCGCCGGGCCCGATGGTGCGGGCCGGCTTGGAGATCTTGGTGGCGTTGACCCGGATCTTGCCCTCGGAGACCTGTTTCGCGGCGAGGCTGCGCGTCTTGAAAAAACGCGCATGCCACAGCCACTTGTCGATGCGGAGGCTTTGCGGCGACGGGCTTTCGGCGCCGCTCATTCTGACCGCCCCCGGATCACTTCTTCTCCGTCAGCCCCATCAGCGCGGCGGCGAAGGGATTGTCCGGATCGATGGGCTTTTCTTTCCGCGGCGGGCGGGCCTGGTAGGTCTTGCCGCCCTGCGGCTTGCTACCCTTTCCGCCCTTTTGGTCGCGGTCACGACCCCCCTTGCCCTCGGAGCGTTTGCCAGGCTTGCCGCCCTTGCCACGCGGCTTGCCACCCTGGCGCTCGCCCCGTTCGCCGTCTCCCTGCTTGCCGCCCCGCTGCTGATCGCGGTCTCGGCGCGGGCGACCGCCGCCTTGACGACGGGGAGCCCAGGTGAAGGTGTAGAAGGTCTCGAGGTCCGGCTCGGCCTCCGCTGTCGGCTCGACGTCTCCGGCCTCTGCTGGGGCTGCCGCCTCTTCGGACGCTGTCGCGCCCTCCTCGGCGACGGGGGGGGCCTCGGCTTGCGCCTCGGCCGGCGCAGCTTCAGCCACTTCCGACTCCTCTGGCGTGGCGTCCTCCACCACGACAGCCGCGTCTTCAGCGGGGGGGGCTTCGGCAGGTGCTTCAGCCTCGGCGGGCATCTCGGATGCGACCGGATCCGCGGTTTCCTCGGCGATCGGGGCTTCTTCGACTTCCGGGGCGGCCTCTTCGGCGGTTGCCTCCGGCGCGTCGGCGGCGGGTGCCGCCTCCGGCTTCGGCTCCGGGGCAGGCGCCTTGACCTTCACCCGTTCGCCCTTCTCGGCCTTATACCCCAGCCCTTGAAGCAGTTCGGCATATTGCTCCAGCGTCATGCCGGTGATCGACAGCATGTCCGCTGTGGCTTCGAAGCCCCCGCGGCTGTCCTGGTTGCGCAGCTGATCGGCCAGGCGCTCCAGCATGTCGATCCTAATCGCGCGCGAGCCGGCGATGCGGTAGCCGGACATGGCAGCATGTTCCTGCGGCGTCCCCTCGGGCACGGGCACGGTCACCAGCCCGGGCGGCGGCGCTTCGGGGAAGATGTCCAGATCGTTCCAGAGCGACCAGAGGACCAGCCGCAGCCGGGTCGGCGCCGGCTTCAGCAGAAGCGGCATGAAGATGGTGTATTGCCCGAAGCGCACGCCATGCTTGCGCAGCTGGCCGCGCGCATCCTGATCGAGCGCCTTGACCTCGGCGGCGATGCCATCGCGCGGCAAAACGCCAAACCCTTCTAGCATCTGGAACGCGAAACCCCGCGGCAGGCCGGCGAGCGTCTCGTCCCGGCTCATGCCCAGCAGCGGCTCGAAGAGCGTGGCCACCTTGCGGTCGATGAAATGCTGCAGCCGCCGCGTGACCTTCTCGATCACGTCATGGCCGGCATCGTCCTCGACGAAGGCCTGCACGGTCGGCTTGAGCGCGTCGCCGCCCTTGACGAGCTTGCCGACGGCATGCTCGCCCCACATCAGCCCGCCCTGCTCCGTGAAATCGATCTCGGTATCGGGGGCGTTGTAGAAGCGGTCAGCGCGCAGATGGAATTCCGGGCGCAGGGCGGTCATCGCCGCTTGGTGCAGCATCTTCGCCTCTTCCGGCGTCTGCGATGCATCCTGGGAGAAGCGGAACCCCTCCAGACGGCCCACGAATTGCTCCGCAACCATCACTTCGCCCTTGTCGTTCACCTCGGCCACAAGGCTCTCCTTCTGCTTCAACCGCCGCAGCAACACGCTGGTGCGCCGGTCAACAAATCTTTGAGTCAAAGCTCCGTGAAGAGCATCTGACAGGCGGTCTTCTACAGCGCGCGTTTCGCCGCGCCAATGCATTTCGTCATCCAACCAGCCAGAACGTTGCGCGATATAGGTCCATGTGCGGATATATGCCAATCTCTTGGACAAGGCGTCGATATCGCCGTCGCTCCGGTCGATGCGTTTGACCTGCCGCGCCATCCAGTCATCGGGCACCCGTCCGGTCTCTTGCAGGAAGCCGAAAATGCGGGTCAGGAGGCTGGCGTGTTCGGCATGGCTGATGCCACGGAAATCGGGGATTCGGCAGACATCCCAGAGCAGCCGGACCGCGCGCGGGTTGCGCAGCCGCGTGAGCACCTCGTCCTCGGCGGCGAGGCTGCGCAGCGCCAGCAGGTCGTCGGAATCGCGAGTGCGGGTGAGCAATTCGTCATCGGTCCGCTCCTCCAGAGAGGCGATCAGACGGTCCACCGTGCCGAATTCGAGATCCGAATTGCGCCATTGCAGCTTCCGGATCGGCGCGAAGCGGTGATTCATGATCGCCTCGGCCACCTCCTCGTCGAGCGGCGGGGCCTCGCCGGTCACGCCGAACGTGCCATGGGTCTTGTAGCGCCCGGCCCGGCCGGCGATCTGGCCCAGCTCGTTGGGTTGCAGGTCGCGCATGCGCCGGCCGTCGAATTTCCGCAGCCCGGACAGCGCGACATGGGTGATGTCGAGATTGAGCCCCATGCCGATGGCGTCGGTGGCGACGAGGTAATCGACCTCGCCAGACTGGTAAAGCTCGACCTGCGCGTTGCGCGTCCGGGGCGAGAGCGCGCCCATGACCACCGCCGCCCCGCCCTTCTGGCGGCGCAGCAGCTCGGCGATGGCATAGACGTTCTCGACCGAGAAACCGACGATGGCCGAACGCGGCGGCATGCGGGAAATCTTCTTGCTGCCGGCATAGGTCAGCTCGGAAAACCGCTCCCGGCGCAGGAAATGCGTCTTCGGGACGAGGGCTGCGATCGTACCGCGCATCGAATCAGACCCGAGGAACATGGTCTCGTGCAGCCCGCGCGCATGCAACAGCCGGTCGGTGAAGACATGGCCGCGCTCGGGATCGGCGCAGAGCTGGATCTCGTCGACGCCAAGGAAATCGGCGCCAAGATCGGTGGGCATCGCCTCGACAGTGCAGATCCAGTATTTCGCCCGCTCCGGCACGATCCGTTCTTCGCCGGTCAGCAGCGCCACGACGGAGGGGCCGCGCAGCTTGACGATGCGATCATAGACCTCGCGGGCCAGCAGCCGCAGCGGCAGGCCGAAGACTCCGGTGCGATGCGCCAGCATACGCTCGATGGCGTAGTGCGTCTTGCCTGTGTTGGTGGGGCCCAGAACCGCTGTGACGGTGGTCTCTCGCATGTTTCGGGGTCTTTTTGCTGCTGGTTTCGGGAGAATGTCAGGTCAGGTTGGCGGCACGCGCCTTGCGGCGTCCTGGCCCGGGCGATCCGCCAGGGTCGGGCACGTCCCGCCTTGCTTCGATCTGTCCTTGAATCGGCTCCGGGGCTCCGAATTCCGCATCACACACCCCTTTTTCATGGCAAGGGCGATTACAGATGCTCGCCCTCGACCGTCATTGCAAGCCGTTCTATTGCTTCGTGTAGTTCAGGGCGGTGCGGATGTATAGCCTCGACCGCGCGCCAGGCCTCCAGCGCCTCTTCCTCGTAGCCAAGCTCCTCGAAGATCACCGCCAACCCCGTCATCGCGCCGAAATGCTCCGGATTGAGCAACAGGGTCCTGCGGATATCCTCCAGCGACAACCCATATTCTCCCATCTGGAAGAAAACCGTCGCGCGCGCGTTCCAGCCTTCGGCGAAATCCGGCGCGTGATCGGTCAGCGCGGTCAGGTGCTCGACCGCCGCCTCAACGTCCCCCGATTCGAACGCGTCGTTACCACGCCGGAGCAGAAGATCCATGGCAGGAGATCCCGACTTGGCCCATTCCAGCAGAATGCTATCTTCTATCTGGCGCCAACCAGGCTGTTCGGGCTTGGCCAGCTCATCCATAAGGCGGTCCAGCTCGTTTTCCTGCGCGAAAACCGGCAGGGCAAAGGTCATCGCGGCGAGAAATGCCGTAACGGACCTGTTGAGAGAAGATGTCTTGATACCCATAACGGGTCGAAGTCTAACGAGATCGCCGGAAAAGCCAACAAGCCGGCCATCACAACCTGCGGAGGAAGACCATGAGTGATCTTATCGAGAAGGCTGTTGCCGCCCTGTCCGAGCGTCTTGACGGCGATCTGGCCGGCTCGGCCAAGTTCGTGCTGGGCGAGGA
Organism: Tropicimonas sp. TH_r6; assembly: GCF_033101155.1. Lineage (NCBI taxonomy): Bacteria > Pseudomonadati > Pseudomonadota > Alphaproteobacteria > Rhodobacterales > Roseobacteraceae > Tropicimonas > Tropicimonas sp. TH_r6. The sequence goes on along the minus strand of NZ_JAWMPX010000007.1, from coordinate 12,032 downwards.
AGGCAGCATCATGATCGACGGTTCCGGCGTGCGCGCGGGCGACGAAGACGCCGACGTGACCCTGTCCGCCGCCCCGGAGGTCTTCGAGCAGATCCTCTCCGGCGAGATGAACCCGACCGGCGCCTTCATGTCCGGACAGCTGACCGTCGATGGCGATATGGGCATCGCCATGCAGCTTGCCAACGTGCTGTCCTGAGTCGCCCCCGGAATGGAGCCCGCTCCCTTCTTTGCTAACATTGCCGACGCGCCCCGGGGCGCGTCGGCCTTCTGGCGCGTGGCGTCGGACGGCGTGCGGCTGCGCATTGCAGAGCTGGCGCCGCCCCCCGACGGAGCGAAGGGAACGGTGCTGCTCTTTTCCGGCCGTACAGAATATGTCGAGAAATACGGCCCTGCGGCCGCAGCGCTGCAGGCGCGCGGCTTCGCCTGCCTCAGCCTCGACTGGCGCGGACAGGGTCTCTCGGACCGTCCGCTTGACGACCCGGCGACCGGCCATGTGCTGGAGTTTTGCGAATACCAGCGCGACGTCGCCGCCCTGCTCGCGGTCGCCGAAGAACGCGCCCTGCCCCGCCCGTATTACCTGATCGCGCATTCCATGGGCGGCGGGATCGGGCTCCGGGCGCTGCATGACGGCCTGCCGGTCAAGGCCGTGGCCTTCTCTGGCCCGATGTGGGGCATCGCCCTGCCGGCCATCTACCGCCCGATCGCGCGTCTGCTGGCCGCGCTCAGCCATTCCACCGGGTTCGGGCATAACTACGCCCCCTCGACCAAGCCCGTCACCTATGTTCTCGAAGCGCCATTCGAGGACAACACCCTGACCACTGATCCGGGCATGTTCGACTGGATGCGGCGGCAACTGATCGCCCATCCCGAGCTCGCCCTCGGCGGCCCCTCGATGACCTGGCTCAACGCGGCCTTCCGCGAGATGCGCCAGCTGCGCACCCTGCCCGCCCCCGCACTGCCCTGCCTGACCTGGGTCGGAACCAACGAACGGATCGTCGAGATGGACGCAATCCGGCAGATGATGGCGGAGTGGCCCGGTGGAACGCTCAAGGAGATCCCCGGCGGCGAACATGAGGTGATGATGGAATCGGCCGAGATCCGCGACGCCTTCTTCGACGCCGCAGCCGGGCTTTTCGCGCACTCAACCTGACGCCGGCTCAGCCCCATGAGGCCCGACTGCCCTGCGCATCACGCCAGGAAATAGCTCAGACCGGCAAAGCTCGCGACGCCGACGATCATCGTGGCAATGACATCGCGCGTGACCCATGCCGTGGCGAAAGCACAGGTGGCCGCGAGCCAGCCGAAGGCCGGCAGATCCGCCAGCGAGGCCCCAACCAGTGATACGATGATGGCGCCGGGCAGGTCGTCAAGCAGCGGCGCGAACCGGGAGCGACGGATCGCGGACCCCGCCAGCAGGCCAGCAATGCGGATCAGTGCCGCTGCGAGGGCGAGAATGGCAATCAGGATCCAGTGGGAGTGCGACATGGCTCAGCTCCGGATCCGGCGTTGCAACGCCGACAGGGTGACGCCGACCACCGCGCCAAAGACGATGGCATAGGCCTTTGCCATGCCAGCCAGCACCAACGCCACCGTCAGGGCAAAGCTGCCGATCCAGGGCAACAGATCGCCACGGCCGCGGAACATGCCGCGCGCCATCGCGATGAATGCGGCCGTGAAGGCAAAGCCGAGGCCAAAGCGTTCCAGGTCCGGCAAGGCACTGCCAACCAGCGCGCCGAGCGTGGTGAATACGGTCCAGGTCGTGATGGATACGAGTCCGGAGCCAATCAGGAAGGCGGCGCCGATCGTCTTGTCCCGGGCGTTTTCCGACATGGTCAGCGCCCAGTTCTCGTCGCCGGTGATGTGGATTGCCAACAGGCGAATCGGCAGCGGCGCGTGCCGCAGGATCTCGGTCAGCGATGCGACGATGCCGATATAGCGCAGGTTGAGCAACGCCCCGGCCAGCGCCGCGCCAACCAAAGCCCCGCCGCCGGAAAACTGCTCCACGGCAACGATCTGGGAGGAGCCCGCATGGACGGAGGCACTCATCATGGCAACGCCCCAGAACGGAAACCCGACCTGGGCGGCGAGGATGCCAAAGGCGAAGCCGTAGATGGCGACGCCAAGGGCAAGTGGCAGGAAAGAGAGCGCACCTTGTTTCATGGAGATTGGCCGTAGTGCATTTCAGCGCACAGGTGAATACGCCTTGATGCTGTCTGGCGGGGCGACCTTCGCTGAAGACTGCACATCTCGGGAAGCAAATTGCCTCTGCGCCCCCTGTCCCGGCCAAACCCGATCCGGCCCGAATGCCCCCGAAATGAAAAACGCCGCCGCAATCACTGCGACGGCGTTTGCCGGTCATCTGGTCTGCTGCGTTTCAGCCAATCTCGGCCAGCCGCGCCAACGCCTCTTTCAGGCGATCCTGCTCTGAGGTCCGGGTCGCGAGGTTTTCGCGCAGCTCGGCCACCACATCCGCCGGGGCGGAGGCGGCGAATTTCGGGTTGTCCAGCCGTTTGGCCATCCCGCCGATCTCCTTGTCGAGCTTGGCAACGCTTTTCTCCAGCCGCGCCTTCTCCTCGGCCACGTCGATGATATCGGCCACCGGCAGCCCGAAGGTCGCGCCGGGGACAGGCACCGTGATGCAGCCCTTGGGCATCTCGTCGAAGCCTTGAAGCGAGTCGATGCGGGCGATGCGCTTGATCAGCGTCTCGTTATTCTCCCAGGCGGCCTGCGCGGCCGTGTCGAGCCCGGTATGGACCATCGGCACCTTGAGGCCCGCCGGAACGCGGACCTGCGCGCGCGACGAACGCACGCCGTCGATCAGCGTGATCACCCAGTTCATCTCCGCATCGGCTGTCGGATCGACCAGATCTGCCGCCGTGTATTCCGGCCAGTCGCCATGGGCGAGCAGCCCGTCATGGCCGAGAACCTGCCAGAGCTCTTCAGTGATGAACGGCATGATCGGGTGAAGCATGGTGAAGGCCTGCTCCAGCACCCACCGCATGGTCGAGCGGGTCTCGGCCGCGAGCGCCGTGTCCTCGCCCTGCAGGAGCGGTTTGGCGAACTCGACATACCAGTCGCAGACCCTGCCCCAGGTGAAGGCGTAGAGTGCGTTGGCGGCGTCGTTGAAGAGATAGGCGTCAAGTGCGCGATCGACCTCTTCGCGCACCTTGGCCGTCTCGCCGATGATCCAGCGGTTGACGGTGGCCGAGGGCTTCGAGGCGGGGTCGATGGATTTCACATCGGCCTCGAAGACACCGTTCATCTCGGCAAAGCGCGCCGCGTTCCAGATCTTGGTGCCGAAATTGCGATAGCCGGCGATGCGCTGCATATCGAGCTTCAGCACGCCGCCGAGGCTCGCCATGGCAGCATTGGTGAAGCGGAGCGCGTCGGCGCCGTATTCGTCAATGATTTCCAGCGGATCGACCACATTTCCGGTCGATTTGGACATCTTCTTGCCCTTGGCGTCGCGGACGAGGCCGTGGAGATAGACCGTGTGGAAGGGGATATCGTCGACGACGGCGAGCTGCATCATCATCATCCGGGCGACCCAGAAGAAGAGGATGTCCTGCCCGGTGACGAGAACGTCGGTCGGGAAGTATTTCTCCAGCTCGTCGGTCTTTTCCGGCCAGCCCAGCGTGCCGATGGGCCAGAGGCCGGAGGAGAACCACGTGTCGAGCACGTCCGGATCGCGGTAATAGGGGATTGCGGAGGGCTCCTGCGGCGAGCGGATGCGCCCTTCGGTGCGGGTGCGACCGACGGCAGCGCGGATCATCTGCGCGGCCTCGGCGGGCTCCGTCACCAGACGGAAATCGCTATGGCCGTAATACTCGGTCATCTGGGCGATGACCTCTTCCTGCGTCGCCGCACAGAAGGGCTTCCACTCGGCTTCCGGCTCGTCGCCACCGTGATCGAACAGGGCGGGCGCATACCAGACCGGGACCTGATGGCCCCACCAGAGCTGGCGCGAGATGCACCAGGGCTCGATGTTTTCCAGCCAGTGATAATAGGTCTTCTCACCGCTTTCGGGCAGGATCCTGACCCGGCCGTCGCGGACAGCGTCCAGCGCCGGGCCGACGATTTTCTCGGCATCGACGAACCACTGGTCGGTCAGCATCGGCTCGATGACGACCTTGGAGCGGTCGCCAAAGGGCTGCATGATCTTCTTGTTCTCGACCAGCGGGGCGTATTCCTCGATGCTCTCGGGATCTTCCGGATCGGCGTCCTTGACGCGATGCATCACCGCCAGCCCCTCTTCGGTGATCTGGGCAACGACCTTCTTGCGGGCGTCGAAGCGGTCGAGGCCGCGCAGATCGTCCGGGACAAGGTTCAGCGTGTCGACTTCAGAGCCGGTGAAGTCATCGCCCTCGGCGATTTCCATGGCCCGGACGGCCGCGTCGGCGTAAGGCGCGCCGTCGTCGCGCATCGTGCCGCGCGTGTCCATCAGGCGATACATCGGGATGCCGCCGCGCTTGGCGACGCCATAGTCGTTGAAGTCATGCGCGCCGGTGATCTTGACCGCGCCGGAGCCGAAATCGGGATCCGGGTACTCGTCGGTGATGATCGGGATCAGGCGGCGATGCTCCTTCGGGCCGACCGGGATTTCGCAGAGTTTTCCGACGATTGGCGCGTAACGTTCATCCGATGGGTGAACCGCGACCGCGCCGTCGCCGAGCATGGTCTCGGGACGTGTCGTGGCGATGGAAATATAATCGCGCTCTTCTTGCAGCGTGACGTTCCCGTCCTCGTCCTTCTCGATATAGGTATAGGTGGCACCGCCCGCGAGCGGGTATTTGAAATGCCACATATGGCCGTCGACTTCGATATTCTCGACTTCGAGATCGGAGATGGCGGTTTCGAATTGCGGGTCCCAGTTCACGAGGCGCTTGCCGCGATAGATCAGGCCCTTTTCGAACATGTCGACGAAGACCTTGATGACGGCCTCGTGGAAATCGGGCGAGTTTTCATGCCCGGTGCGCGGATCATTTGGAGCGCCAGCCATGGTGAAGGCGTTGCGGTCCCAGTCGCAGGACGCGCCGAGGCGCTTGAGCTGTTCGATGATCGTGCCGCCGGACTTGCCCTTCCATTCCCAGACCTTGTCGAGGAAGGCATCCCGGCCGAGATCGCGGCGGGAGGGCTGCTGGCTTTCGGCAAGCTGGCGCTCGACAACCATTTGCGTGGCGATGCCAGCGTGGTCCTGCCCGGGCTGCCAGAGCGTGTCGAAGCCGCGCATGCGGTGCCAGCGGATCAGGATGTCCTGCAGCGTGTTGTTGAAGGCATGACCCATATGCAGGACGCCCGTCACATTGGGCGGCGGGATCATGATGGAGAAGGTCTCCTTGCGGCTGGCATTGGCACCGGCCTTGAAGGCGCCGGCCTGGTCCCAGGCGGCGGAGATGCGGGATTCGGCCTCTTGGGCGTCGAAATTCTTTTCCATCGGCATGATATCAGTCCTCGAACGGGTCGAGGGCCGGTTTAGCCCCTGCGCGCGGGAAGGGGAAGAGCGGGAAGGGCTATTAGAAAGCGCGCCTTGCGGCGCATTCCTCTTGCGCGCGTTCCGCGTTGGAGAGGTCGGAGGTCTTTGGCGTGCGTCACTCCGGCTCCGGATAGCCGGTCATCTCGAGATAGCCGCGGCCGGCATGGCTTCCGCTTATGCGCACGGGGCCTTCCCAATATGGGAAGGAGAGCGGCATCCATGCCTGAGGGTTGATGGCATCGATTTGGACCGTAAGGTTTTGTGCCGGAAGAGTTATCTGCCAGCTTGTTGGCGGCTCCGTGTCGGAGGTCGGGGTCATGGTGAGGGCCCCGTCCGGATAGGGCGTGGGCGTGCCGTCGGGGGCGATCCATGTGGCCGAGGTGAAGGGAGCCCCCGCACGGTCGCGCAGCCGAAAGCCCATGAGCTTGGCGCCGGTGTCGAGATGCAGTGAGATCCAGTCCCAGCCATCCTGCGTTTCCGAGAGTGGTTGGGAAGAGTATTCGCGGTCGAGCCAGCCCTGGCCGGTGACGGACACGTCCCGATTGGCCAGGCTCAGGGTCCCGGCGATCTCGTAGAAAGGCTGGGAATAGTAATGGCTGGCCTGGCCTTCGGGAGATTTGACCGAGTAGCCCTCGACACCTTGCGGGACGAGCGGGCCCTTGGCGTCCAGCGAAAGGCTGTAGGCAAAGCCGTCTCCGTTGGCGCTGAGGGTGAGGGCGTCGAGTTGGTCGCCGGTCTTGGCCGTGGAGGCCATGCGCCACTCGTCGATCCAGGCTTCGAAGGGTTGGGCCGTTGCGCCGGCCTGGCCTGTGCCGCCGCGAGCGAGGCGTTCGGCGGCATAGTGGTCGGTGGGCGTGGTCAGGCCAGCATTTCCGAGCCAGATCTGCGGTGAGGCCCAGCCTTTCGCCTCGTTTGGTGCGAGGGCAGAGCGGAAAAGGGTCCACTGGATGCCATAGTCGGTACCGTCCGCGTCGGTCAGATTGGCGGTCAGGTACCACCATTCGATGCGGTAATCCGGGTGGGGACCGTGATCTTCGGGGAAGCTGAAACGGGTCTCGGGCGCGGGAATAGCGAAACCGTCCGCCTGCGTGCCGAGACCGGCATAGCCCTGGGCGACGGCGGGGCCCGCGGCGAGGGTGGCGAGGAGCGCGAGGCATCTAGCGTTCATCGGCGAAGACCTTGAGGAACTGCGACGGTTCGGTGCGCGCAAGGCGACGCACCGGGAGGATGGAGGCGACGAGGGCGGCGAGCAGCGCCAATACGAAGAGAAGGAGCCATTGGCGCGGGAAGAGAAACATCGGCAGCCGCCAGCCGAAAGCCTCGACATTGACCACCGCCAGCAGGCACCAGGCCAGCGCCAACCCGACCGGGAGCGCGACGGCGAAGGTCAGCGCGGCCAGCGCCAGCGAGCGCAGGATCTCCAGCCGGGCGAGGCGGCGACGGGTCAGGCCGAGCGCCCAGAGCGGGGCGAGCTGCGGCAGGCGCATGGTGGAGAGGGTCAGCAGCGCCGTCAGGATGGCGAAGCCGGCGACCGAGAGTGTCAGCACGTTGAGCGCGGCGGTGACGGTGAAGGTGCGGTCGAAGATCTGCAGCGAGGTCGCCTTGAGGGTTTCGTTGTTGATCAGATTGGCGCGCGGCAGGCCGAATTCGTCATGGAGCGCGGCGGTCAGGCCGGGAACGTCATCGGTCAGCAACCCGTGGCGCAGGCGCGGCACCTCCGGGTGATATTGCAGCATCAGAGGCAGGGCGATCATGGCCTGTCCGTTGGGGTTGCCGTAATCGGAGTAGATCCCGGCCAGCGGCAGGACCCAGCCGGGGCCGAGCGTGACCGGATCGCCGGGGGAGAGACCATTGCGCCGGGCGAGTTGCTCGTTGGCCAGCACGCCCTCGCTGGCGAAGAGCATGTCCCAGGCGTCCGGCGCGGCGTCGAGCAGGGGCCAGTGGCTGCGATAGACCGGGCTGTCGGAGATACCGAATAGCTCGCCCGGGGCGTCATGCAGCGGCAGGTCCACCTTCCAGATCGGCAGGAACTCGGCGCGGCCCTGCAACCAGTCTCGCAGGCGGGCGGCCTCGGCCTCGGAAGGGGCCGTCACGTAGAGCTGCGAGACGAGGCGCTGGTCGAGCCAGCCGGTGAAGGTCAGCCGGAAGGAGGAGACCATGGTCGAGACGCCGATATTGGTCGCCAGCGCCAGCAGAAGTGCCATCAGGGCGAGGCTGAGACCGGGAAGCTGCTGGCGCGTGTCGGCCCAGAACCATTGTGCTTGCGGGCCACGGGCGCGAGACGCGCCGAGCGAGAGCGCGGCAGAGAGCAGGAACGGCAGGACGAGCGCGGAGCCCAGCAGCAGCCCCCCGAGCAGCGCAAATCCGGCGAGCAACCCGTCGGCGATCAGCGGCGCGGCCGCGCCCGCGAGCAGGAGTGCTGCGCCCGCCGCCGCTTGTCGGCGCAGCGCGCGGGCGGAAACGGTGCTCCAGGCGCGGGGCTGGGCGGCTGCCAGCAGCGGCATGCGGCGGATCTTGTCGAGCCCATGGGCAGCGGCGACAAGCGCGCCGGCCAGCGCGATGCCTAGGCCGGACAGCGCCCAGGCAGGGTCGAAGGCGAGCGTGCCGGGCAGCGAGGCTCCGTAGAGCCCGCGCAGGGTCGCGGCGACATCAGGCAACAGCGCGCCGGCAATCAGGTATCCGAGCGCGATTCCGACGAGGCCCGCGACAAGCGCCAGAAGCAGCAGCTCGGCCAGCAGCAACGACAACAGCACGCCCAGCGGCAGTCCGAGGGCACGCAGGGTGCGGAAGATCGGGCGGCGTTGCTCGAAGGCCAACCCGATCGTACCATGAACGATGAAAAGCCCGACCGCGAAGCTCAGCAGGCCGAAGGCGGTCAGGTTGAGGTGAAAACTGTCGGTGAGCCGGGCGAGATCGCCCTGATCCTGAGGCGCGGCCCGACGCAGCGCGGGCGCGATCTCCGTGGGCAGGCCCGCAGGCGCGCCGGGAAGCAACAGGAGCCGGTCGATACCGCCATCGGCTTCCAGCAGCCGGTCGGCAACCGCAATATCGGTGACAAGCTGGCCGGGCGGCAGGGATGGGTCGGCCATGAGGCGCGGCAGGCCGGGCGTGTCCTTGAGGACGGCGACGGTCTCGGGGGCAGCAAAGCCAAGGCCGGGCGGCAGGAACAGCTCGGCCGGTGTCAGCCCGGATTCAGCGCCGAGTCCGGCGGGCAGGCTCGCGACCGGGGCGGAGATCGGCTCGATTCCAAGGATGCGCAGGCGTTGATCGGTGACGACCAGACGTCCTTCGAGCACTGGAGAGACCGGCCAGCCAGCGCGACGCAGATCGGCGAATGTGGCAAGCGGCATCCGTCCGGCGGGATCGGAGAGGGTCTCATAGGCGCCGAGGCCGAGCGTTCCGGCGGCGGCATCATAGGACCGGCGCGCCTCGGCATTGATGGCCTGCACCGCCGACCAGAGCGCAGTGGCGAGCGCGAGCCCCGCCAGCAGCGTGAAGAGCTGCATCGGCTGTCTGCGCCAATGCGACAGCAGCGCAGACAGCGCGGCGCGCCTCATGCGATGCGGCCCTGGGAGAGGTGGAGCCGCCGCGACAGGCGTGCGGCGATCCGGGTCGAATGGGTGACCATGAGCAGGCCCGCGCCGGTCTCGGCGACCAGTTCGAGGATCATGTCGAGCACAGTGTCGGCGGTGGCTTCGTCGAGATTGCCGGTGGGTTCGTCGGCGAGCAGGAGGTCGGGGCGCGGCGCGAGCGCGCGGCCAATGGCAACGCGCTGCTGCTGCCCGCCGGAGAGCTGTTCGGGGAAACGGTCGAGCAGCGGCGTGAGACCGAGGCGCTCGGCAAGCGCGGCGCACCAGTCGGGATCGTGGCGACCGGCCAGGCGGGCCTGAAAGGCGAGATTGGCGGCGAGATCGAGCGACGGGATGAGATTGAATTGCTGGAAGACCAGACCGATCCGCTCGCGCCGGATCGCCGCGCGCCCCGCATCGTCAAGCGCGGTGACCTCTGTCTGCGCAAGATGAATGGAGCCGCTGTCAGGTGCGTCGAGGGCGGCGAGCAGGTGCAGCAGCGTGGACTTCCCGGAGCCGGATTCGCCGGTCAGGGCCAATGTCTGGCCGGGGTCCAGCGTCAGCGAGACACCGGCGAGAACCGGAAGAACCCCGTCACCGGTCTTGTAGGTCTTGTGAAGGTCGCGCGCTTGGACGAGCATGGCGTGGGGCTCCGGGTTCTTTGAGCAGAGACCTAGCTCGCACTCGGGGCAAGGGAAAGGGCCAGCCTCCGCAGGGTGTAATCCGGACGGGTTGCGAGGGATGCCAGACATCTTCTGCGCGACGGAAGACGACGCGGACCCGCGGACCCTACCCTTCGAGACCGAAGCTGTCGCGCACGAAGCTCCAGGCCGTGTTCAGGTGAGACGCCAGCGCCGCCTCCGCAGCATCCGGGTCGCGCTCGAGAATCGCCGAGTAGATCGCCTCGTGGCTGGCATAGTTGGTCTCATTGCGCTCTTGCGAGCGGGCCATGCGTCCCCAATGCGGCGAGAGCCAGGACGCATAGGCCGCGTGCAGGGTCGGAAAGATCGGGTTGCGCGGGATATTGTAGAGCACACCGTGGAAGTCGATATCGGTGCTGAAAAAGCTCTCCGAATCCGGAATTGCCGCCTTGTTGGCGGCGAGCGCATCCTTGAGCGCGGCGATGTCGTCGCGCCCGGCCGAGGTGGCGGCATCGCGCACCAGTCCACGCTCGACAAAGACCCGGCTCTGGAACAACGCGGAGACACCGCCGGGCTGTTCCAGCATCAGCTCCACGACCGAGCCGACCGAATTGAGCGCGGTATCGAAGCCGGGCTTGCGCACGATTGGCCGGTAGCGTGGCCGGGCCTCCAGAAAGCCCCGGCTGGCCAGGGTCGCGACCGCCTCGCGGATCACCGTCCGACTGGCGGAGAACTGTTCCATGAGGTCGCGTTCGGAGGAAAGCGGCGAGTTATGGGCAAGCTCTCCGGACAGGATCCGCTGCTGGATCTGCTCCACGATCGCGTCCGAGGCGCGTCCCTCGGACGGAACGGTTTCCTTGCCCCGCATGCGACTCGTCTCTGCCACGCCATTCTTCCCTTTGGTACGATGATATTGGAACTGTTATCCCTGCACGCCCGGGACATCAACCGATACAGGCCAAATTGGCGATGACGGCTGCCTTTCGCGAATAGTCTTGACGCAGATAGTCCTGTCCGCGTATTGCTTGAGGCAAGTTTGGTATGACCATATTTGCACATCATACGCCCTCGCCCCAGCCCACCCAATGCCCCGTTCAGGGGCGGTGGACTGAGGCGGATGCGGTGTTTTGGAGGCTTGTCTTCGATGTGAGCAGCCCCGAGAACGGAGGCTGCGTGATCGCTTGTTCGCAGACGGTCATTCGGGGTCACGATTTTTCACCGCCATCCGGATGCATTCGCGCATGAACGGGTCGGCAGAACAACAAGGAGCCTGACAGTGGCCCGGATCACCTCCCTCTCTGCGCGCCGTTTCGCCGTGCCGCTGGATGAAGTGCTGACCGATGCCAAGCACGGCGACCATTCCCATTTCGAACTGATCACCGTCACCATCGGCATGGAAGACGGCTCCGAAGGCACCGGTTACACCTATACTGGCGGCAAAGGCGGTTGGTCGATCCTCGCCATGATCGAGCATGACCTGAAGCCCTTCCTGCTCGGCAAGGATGGCGCCGAGATCGAGGCGCTCTACGAGGCGATGCAATGGCATGTCCATTACGTCGCGCGCGGCGGCATCGCCTCCTTCGCGATCTCGGCGGTCGATATCGCGCTCTGGGACGCGCGCGGCATTCGGGCGGACAAGCCGCTCTGGCAGATGGCCGGCGGCGCCTCGAACCGCTGCAACTGCTATTTCGGTGGCATTGACCTGAACTTCCCGCTGCCGAAACTACTGGACTCGATCCGGGGCTATCTCGCGAAGGGTGCGAACGGGGTGAAGATCAAGATTGGTCAGCCCAGACTCGCCGATGACGTGGAACGCATCGCCGCAGTGCGCAATCTGATCGGACCAGATATCAGCTTCATGGTCGACGCAAACTACGCGATGAGCGTCGAGCAGGCCATCGAGGCAGCGCATGCGTTCAAACCCTATGATCTTCTCTGGTTCGAGGAGCCGACCATTCCCGACGATTACAAGGGCTTTGCCCGGATCGCCGAGCAAACCGGCATGCCGCTGGCCATGGGCGAGAACCTGCACACGATCCACGAGTTCGAATATGCCTTCGACCAGGCCCGCCTCTCCTTCGTGCAGCCAGACGCCTCCAATTGTGGCGGCATCACCGGCTGGCTGCAGGTGGCGGAGCTGTCGCGCAAACATGGCGTGCCCGTCTGTTCGCATGGCATGCAGGAACTACATATTTCGCTGGTCTCGGCACAGCCCAATGCGGGCTGGGTCGAGCTGCATTCTTTCCCGATCGACCGCTACACAACGCGCCCTGTCGTGCTGGAGGACGCCCTCGGCGTTGCCCCCGACACGCCCGGCACCGGCGTAACCTTCGATTGGGACAAACTGGA